>CAZKNI010000364.1:0-2621 GCA_964554055.1 uncultured Phycisphaerae bacterium
GACGCTGTTATGATTGTCTGCAGGCCTGTTGGCTGTCATACAACGATTATAGCAACATATGCGGGATTCATCGGCTGCATTACCGGAATGAACGACAAACAAATCGGCATAGGCGAAATGGGCATGGGGGGATTTGGAAAATGGCAAGGTATGCCCATGCCTTATATGTTGCGAGCTATTCTCGAAGAATGTAATACACTCGATGAAGCTATCAATTTTATGAAACGAACACGACGAGAATGTGAATATGCATATGTGATTTCGGACGGAAAAATTCCTTCTGCTATAGGCGTGCACGCGACATCCGATTCGCTCGAGACAATTAATCCGGGGCAATATCATCCCATGCTACCTAAGCCGATTCAAGACTGCGTTCTTATAACAGCTGGCGGAAGATACGAAACTCTCGTCGAACGTACGAAAAAGTTTTTTGGAAAAATTACACCCGAAATAGTTTGCGAAATAATTAAACGACCCGTCGCAATGAAAAGCAATTTGCATGATGCGATAATGCTTCCGCAGGACGGAATCATATATCTTGCACAAGCAGATGACCCTACTAAAAATGAAAAATTTCAGGCATGCTATCAGCCCTATTATAAATATGAGCTAAAATATTTTGTTCAAAAGCTCGACAAGCTTGCCAAAAAATATAAGCCCGAAGGCAAAGAATATATCTCACTTACAACGGCAAGCGTAAATACGCAAACAAATCGGCCTCAAACCCAAAAGCAAGCATCCGTGATAATCAAAGGGATTGTTTCCAAACGATTTCATCGTAAAATGCAAGCTCCGTCAAATCGCGAAATAGCTGAATTGCTAAGAAAATTTGAGGTACCGGCGGAAGATTTTCCCTATCAAATGAAGCTAATGAACGAAACGGAATATTATACGGTATGGCAAGTTACTTTTCCCTCACCTTACAAATCGCCTATTCCGCAAAATAATACCGTTTGGTGCGAATATTTTAAATCAAAAAAACAATCGAAAGCAAAGTCAGCTGTTATTTTATTGCATTTTCTTCAGAATGATTTTACCGTTCCGAGAGTTATTTGCCATCTGTTAGCATCTGACGGTATCGATGCAATGCTTGTAAAGATGGCATATTACGGACAAAGACGTCCCAAAAATTTCGACAAAAAACGGGAGCTTATGGCAAATCCGAACAATCTGATTAATGCTGTAACGCAATCCGTTATGGACATTAGACGAGCAGCTGAATTCTTAGCTACGCAAAAAGATGTTGACAGAAACAAAATCGGCATCTGCGGAATTAGCTTAGGTGCTCTTGTAGGAGCACTCACAATAGGTGTTGACGGACATTTCCCAAAAGCTGTCTTAATAATAGGAGGAGGAAATCTCGTCGATATTATAGAAGCACATAGCAGCGAAGTTCGATTATTAAATCAATATATGAAAGAAAACAATATCAGTGCAGACCAGCTAAGGAAAATACTCAAACCTATCGAGCCTCTTACATATATTCACAGAGCAAACGAAACAAAAGTGCTTATGTTAAACGCATCGGGCGATAAAGTAATTCCTCGCAAATGTACAATGGCACTGGCAAATAAACTCAACAATCCTAAGCTCATCTGGTATAGCGTTAATCATCGAGGAATGATTTGGCACTTAATAGATGCTGTTGTGAAAATTCAACATTTTTTCCAAGAAAATTAGCTGTCCATCAAAAAAGCTGTGTCGGAAATTAACTTATAAGCTTATAACAAATAACAAAAAGCTCTTGCAAAAACGCTTACATTTCAGAAAAGGCGTATGTGCGAATGCGAGTTATTCAATCGGAATAAAATTGTTCCATACACACACGAAGCCTTTTAAAACGCTGATAAATTTGCTCATATTGCTTCGAGTTTTTCGTTTCGGGATATATTGTTCCTGCAAGTTTTACCGTGCGAGCAATAGCATCGGAATAACTTGTGAAAATATCGCTTCCGACACCTGCCATTATAGCAGAGCCCAAAACACCCGACTGTTTATGTGCTACACGCCCAAGTGCAACTCCTAAAATATCCGCTAAGATTTGTAGCCAAAACTCGCTTCTTGCTGCGCCACCTACAACACGCACTCTCTTACCGGACAAATCCCAATTCATTGATTCCGTCAACTCTCGTATCGTAAAACATATTCCTTCGACAACTGAACGGAGTATTGTCCATCTATCGGCTTTGCGCGACAATCCCGCAAACGTTCCCCGATAATTAATATTAGCGGGCCAAGCTCGACCGTCCAAATCTATCAAACTCATAACGCCGTTGCTGCCTACCGAGACAGTTTTCAATTGTTCGAAAACAGAATCATAATCCAACTCATCAGCAAGAATCGATTTTGCCCAATCGAAGCTGCCACAGCCACTGTTTGTATATCCGAGCTGATAACTTGTATTCGGTACGGGATAGACGCTACAAATACCGTGAAAAACATCGTCCCGCCACGGCAACTTTGCAACAGAGCTAACACGAAAGCTAATAAGCGCTGTTCCCAAAACGACAAGAGTTTCGGATTCATCTATTAGACCCGCACCTATAGCGTTTGCTGTTTGATCATTTGCTCCCGTTACAACAATTACATTCTCGGATAGCCCTGTCTTTTCTATATTGCCC
>CAZKNI010000365.1:0-3632 GCA_964554055.1 uncultured Phycisphaerae bacterium
GTTTCAAGTCCGTTTCGGTGCAAAATTCGACCCGCAAAAAGAAGTTCTAACGACAATCGGCAGCAAAGAAGCTATCGGGCATATGCCGCTTGCCGTTGTCAATCCGGGAGACGTCGTTTTAGTTCCCGAGCCGGGCTATCCCGTGTATCAATCCGCTTCTATTTTTGCAGGAGCGGATGTTTATCATATGCCGCTGCTCGAAGAAAACAATTATTTACCCGACCTCGACGCTATTCCCGAAGATGTACGAAAACGAGCAAAACTTATGTTCATAAATTATCCCAACAATCCGACAGCAGCTGTTGCCGACGAAGATTTCTTTGAACGAGTCGTACAGTTTGGACTCGAAAACGAAATTATCATCGCACATGATGCCGCTTACACGGAAGTTTACTTTGAGTGTAGGCCTGTGAGCATTTTTTGCGTCGAGCGGGCACGAGAAATTGCGATAGAATTTCACAGCTTATCAAAGACGTTTAACATGACAGGCTGGCGGATAGGTTTTGCTGTTGGCAATGCGGATGCGATAGGGGCACTCGCTAAAGTGAAGGAAAATGTCGATTCCGGGCAATTTAATGCTATTCAATGGGCTGGCGCAGAAGCTCTGGCGCATGCTGATTTCGTCGAAGTTCGTTCTTTGCTCGATATATATCGTGAGAGGCGCGATGTACTCGTCGAGGGTTTGCAAGCTATCGGTTTGGACATACAAAAACCGAAAGCAACCTTTTATGTCTGGGGCAAATGCCCTGCCGGCTATGACAGTATGAGCTTTTGCAGCAAAGTGCTCGAAGAGGCACACGTTGTGCTTATTCCCGGCATAGGATTTGGCAAATCGGGCGACGGATATTTCAGAATAGCTATCACCGTAAACGTTGACAGATTAAAGGAAGCCGTTGACAGAATAAGTAAGTTGAAATTATAATTTCTATCTTATATATCGAGGTTTTTCACTTCGGTCGCGTGAGTTTCGATAAAGTTACGGCGTTGTTCGACGTTTTCTCCCATGAGAATAGAGAATATTCTATCTGTCTCTCGCATATCTATTTGATATTGTGCGGGGTCATCCGGGTCCTCGGAAATTGTAACTTTTCTTAAAGACCTTATTTCCGGGTCCATCGTTGTTGACCAGAGTTCATCCGGATTCATCTCACCTAATCCCTTGAATCTTTTTATTTCTATTCCCGTTGCTCCGTAATCCCTGACAGCTTTGGGAATCTCGGGTAACGAAGGAATTTCGCGAAGTTGTCCGTCTTTCATCTTGAGCGCAAAACGCGCGGGAAGAAGCTGACCCGCTACATTTTCTATCGGTTTGCGGAAATAATCGTCAACTGTCAAATTCCAATTCTTGTCCAAAGAACGAATAATTTTCTCTATTTCATTCGATTCGCTCAAATCAACTCTGTGAATAACGATTCCCGTTGCCGATTTTGTTTCTTCGGATTCTTCAGTTTCATCCTCAAGCTCTATTTGTCCGAATTTTTCCTGAGCAGCTTTGCAGAATTCGGTGAATTGCTTTTCGGTATAAAAGAAATGTTCTTCCCCGTCAAATCGTGCCAATATTTTCGGCAATCCGTCTTGCGAATCGTAATGCCGAGTGAGAAAAGTCCGTACGTCTATTCCTCGTCTGCGGACAATAGCAAGCTGAGCTTCGAGTTCGTCTATTATATCTATAAGTTTTCGTAACTTGCTACCCGCGATTTCTTGCTCCACATTCTGCGTTATTTCGTTATCTTCCGTTACACTTCGGACAATTAAAGCTGTCCCGTCAAGTCCGAGCTCCGTCAGCCTTTGATTGAGAATTTTTTCGTTAAGCACATATTCCGCCTTTCCGCGCTTCAGCAATTGAAACAAAGGGGGCTGAGCAATATAAACGCAACCCTGCTCTATCAACGGCCTCATATGTCTGAACAAAAAAGTTAGCAGCAACGTGCGGATATGGCTGCCGTCCACGTCGGCATCTGTCATTATTATTACTTTTCCATATCGTCTTTTACCGATGTCAAACTCTTCTTGCCCGATTCCCGTTCCAAGAGCGGAAATTATCGTGCGAATTTCATTATGGTCGAGCACCTTGTCGATTCGTGCCTTTTCGACATTTAGAATTTTCCCGCGCAACGGAAGAATTGCTTGATGGCGTGAATCTCTACCTTGTTTAGCGTTGCCTCCTGCAGAATCGCCCTCGACCAAATAAAGCTCCGTTGATTCCACATCTTTGCTCGAACAATCCCATAGCTTGCCGGGTAAATTTCCGCTGTCGAGTACGCTTTTGCGTGCAAGCTCGCGCGCTTTTCTTGCAGCTTCTCTTGCCTGTGCCGCTTGCATTGCTTTACTTACGATGCGCTTAGCTTCGGTAGGATGTTCCTCAAGCCAATGTCCTAACATCTCATTTATTGTCTGTTCAACGAAAGTTCCTATTTCCGGATTCATCAGCCTAACTTTTGTCTGTGCTTCAAATTGCGGGTCGGGCACTTTCACCGAAATAACAGCTGTCAAGCCCTCGCGCAAATCGTCCCCTGTCGGCGTCAATTTGCCCTTTATTAACGATTGTTTGCGCGCGTAGCTGTTCATTGTCCGTGTTAGGGCGCTTCGAAAACCCGAAAGATGTGTTCCTCCGTCGATGTTATTTATATTATTCGCAAAAGCTAATACATTTTCGCTATACCCGTCTGTATATTGAAATGCAACATCGCAAACAAGCTTATGCTCGGAATCTTCATTGTGAAACCGTACCGTATGATGCAAAGGCGTTTTACCTTCGTTAAGATGTTCAACGAAAGCCTTGATTCCCTCTTTGTAATAAAACTCTTCTTCTTTTTCCGTACGGTCGTCTATCAGCTTTATGCTTATTCCTTCGTTCAGATAAGCAAGCTCCTGTAATCTGGCGCGCAACGTTTCGTAACGAAAAGTCGTATCGGGAAATATTTCGGGGTCAGGCTTGAAGCTAACGCGTGTGCCCGTGCGTTGAGTTTTGCCTATCTCTTCGAGTTCGCTTACGGGAACGCCCCGCTCAAATCGCATCGTATAAATTTTTCCGTCGCGATGCACTTCTACTTGAAGCCATTCCGAAAGAGCATTGACAACACTTACGCCGACACCGTGTAAGCCACCTGAAACTTTATACGCGTCGTGATCGAATTTTCCTCCAGCGTGAAGCGTTGTCATAACAACTTCCAGAGCTGGACGTCCTTCCGTTTCGTGTATATCTACGGGGATTCCCCTGCCGTTGTCCCTTACGCTAATTGAGCCGTCTGCGTGAACATGTACAATTATCTTCGTACAGAAACCCGCCATTGCCTCGTCTATAGCGTTATCGACAACCTCGTTTACCAAATGATGTAAGCCGGCTAATCCCGTATCACCTATATACATAGCCGGTCTAAGCCTGACGGCGTCAAGTCCTTCAAGCACTCTTATGCTGCTTGCGTCATATTTATGTGGAGCCATAAGAAATTCACCTATACCTTTAAATAGAAGCTAATCTTCACATTCTACAAATTGCGGATGTTATCATCAACAACACATCGGATATCCCGAACGCCTACGCCTAATATTTCGCAAATGCGCTCGAGCAACGCCCGCCGATGAAATTGCTCGAGATAGAATCTAACATCCGAGTTGTACACAGCTATTGT
>CAZKNI010000366.1:0-5548 GCA_964554055.1 uncultured Phycisphaerae bacterium
AATAAGGTTATCGGGTCGATGATATATCCCGTATTTTTGCTTGTTATCGGGGTAACTGTTGTAATCGTTTTGGTTACGTATTTTATGCCCAAATTAGAGCCTTTATTTCAAGGAATGGAGCTTCCCGCTTTGACTCGCGGGGTAATGGGGTTTGGAAAAATATTGCAAGGATATTTTTGGCTGATTTTGTTCGGATTTGTACTGTTGATGACGCTCGTTTTACCTTATTTTCGTTCTGAGGCGGGAAGATATAAATGGCATAAACTGCAACTTCAGCTGCCTGTTGTCGGTAAAATATTTAAAATGGTGGCAATATGTCGATTTTGCCGTATATTGGGCACGCTTTTGGGTAACGGTGTGCCTATGATAAATGCTTTGACAATAGCTAAGTCGTCAGCTGGTAATGAGTTGCTGGAAGAGGTTATTGGCGAAGCGATAGAAGCTGTGCGCGCGGGAAAAAGTTTAGCTGATACGTTGAGGGATAGCGGTTTGTTTCCGCTTGATATAGCAGATATGATATCGGTGGCGGAAGAGACAAATAGATTGCCCGATATTTTAATTGAGATAGCGGATACGCAGGAACAGAGGCTTAGCCAGAAAATAGACCTTGCGGTGCGTATGCTCGAGCCGTTAATGTTGCTAATTGTATTTGCAATGGTTTTTGTTATTGCCCTTGCTTTGCTTTTGCCGATTTTACAGATGAGCATGGGCAAGATATAGGTGATATAGGTGAGAATGTACAAGATAAATGTACAAGATATAGGTGAGTATATGCAAGGCATAAGTGAGCATAATAAGGATGTAGAGATGTTGATGGCTGGCGGGAATGGGCGAGATATTGAAAATAGGAATATGATGTGAAGCATGATATAATATATAGAAAATGCGATGTGATGATAAAAGATTATTGGAGTAACAGTCAGAATTGTTGTTGTCGAAAATTGTTTTTAATGTTGTCGGATTGTTTTATGTTTTTTTAGGATATATGTTTTAAGAGAAGAGGAGTTTGTTTGATGAACACAAATAGATGTAACGGACGTGGCAGAAAGGCGTTTACTCTTTTGGAAGTTTTACTTGTAATCGTTATTTTAGTTACATTGGCGGCGCTTGTTTTGCCAAATTTGCCTGGCAGAAGAGAGCAAGCAAAAATCGGGACAACAAAAATTCAGCTTAAAGCAATTGAAGACGGTTTGGAATATTTTAAGACGGATATAGGACGATATCCGACAAACGAGGAAGGATTGGATGCATTAATTAGTTCGGATCAATTGCAAGATGATGAGCTTGTTAAGAAGTGGCATGGCCCGTATTTGAAGACGAAATCAGCAGTCAAAGATGCATGGGGTAACGATTTTCATTATTCGAGTCCCGGGGAGCATAACGAAAAGACGTTTGACTTGTATAGCAATGGCCCTGACGGACAAGAAGGCACAGATGACGATATTGTTAATTGGGAGCAGGAAGAAGATTGATTGTGTCGAAATGTGTTTTGATGAGCATGAAAGTGTGTGATTTATCAATCGTATGTGTTGATTGTCGGAAAGCTCGGGCGTTTACTTTGCTCGAGCTTTTTCTTGTGTTGACAGTGATTATATCTTTGGCAGCTATTATTTGGCCTTCGCTCGGCGGAGTTACAAAAATGTCGCAATTAAAATATTCCGCAAGGGAATTGGTTATGCTGCTCAATCTTGCTCGTAACGGGGCAATGGCAGAGGGGTGTAGATATAGATGTGTGTTTAGGTATGAGGGGAAAAAGGCACTGATAGAATATGAGGCGGATGCGTTAAGTCAGGCTGAAAATTTCAAAGAGCTTAAATCTCATTGGGCTGTTCTTGATTTGGGTAAAAATAATATCAGGTGTGTAGATGTTGAACTTGATGAATGGGAAAATTTGTTGAGAGAACAGGAGGGTGAAATCGTAGAGCGGAACGAACAGGTGAGTAGCGAGTTTTCGCCCATAATGTTTTATCCGGACGGTCAATCGGATTCAGCTACGATTGTTCTTTGTGATGAAGAGAACAATATTGTTAGCGTAAATTATAACGGATTGACCGGAGAGGCAAATGTTGTCGAAGGGAATATATTAGAGGAAAACGAAAAGTTAACTGAAAGATGAGATGAATGATTTTAATCGAGGCAATATGGGTGATATCCGTTTCGAAATAGGCAGGCTTAAGGTAAGGGCGAGCATATTGCTTGAGACAATATTGGCGTTGCTGTTTGCCGTTATGACAATATCCGCTGTTGCCGGTTTGCTTGTAACATCGATGCGCCGAGTCAGGCAGGCAGATAATAGGGTTCGTGCGATGTTGTTGGCGGAAAGCAAGCTTGCAGAGTTAAGAACAGGGTTGCTTGATGCGAGTAAGTCAAATTCCGGTGTTTTCGAGCAACGAGAGAATTTTAGTTGGAGCTATGAATATGAGCCTACGGAAATACCGGATATGAAACAGCTTGTAATTACGATTACGTTTAATGATGCGAATGAAAAGTTTGAATATAAGCTTCATAGTTTGTTTAGTCCTATTTTACATTTGGATTCGTCTCAATTGCGTCAGCTTGCGAGTGATCCGGCGCAGCTTCAGTCGCTCGCTGGGGGAACGGGATTTACCGATATTATAGGTTATGCGGAAATGTTTCCGGGCGGAGAAAATTTGTTAAAGGTTTTTTTAGCTGGCGGAGTTCCTGCAATGACAGAATTGTTTAATAAACTTGTTTCCGGACAAATAGACCCTCAGGTTTTGCTACAAGCAGATCCGAATGATGAAGAGGCGTTTAAAAATATTCTGTCAGAGAGTTCGGAGCAGGGTTCGTCAAGTCGGCTGCTTGCTTGGAGTGATTATGATACAGCGGGTATCGGTCAATCGCCTGAGGAGCTTCGTTCTCGCGAAGGAACAGCGCGAAGAGACGAAAGCTCGAAGGATATTGGGACGGCTGATGGCGCTCGTGAAGATAAATTAACAGCAGGGCCTATGAGCAGGAAACAAGCTTTACAAAAAATTCAAGAAATGCTCAAGCGATTGGCAACACATAGAAAATAGCAGAGAAACCTTAAATGAAATCGTATCGACAGATAACATTGCGAAATAAAATGATTCGTAAACGAATGTTTAAGTGTTCGTTTACATTGTTGGAAATGTTGCTTGCTCTGCTTATTATTGTTGTAATCGTGTCAACAGTGTATTCGTTTTATCATTTTTCGGTTAAGATGATAGAGGCGGGCAGAGCGAAGCTTGCAAAAAGTCAACTTGCACGTATTTTACTTGATAAAATCGGAAATGAAATAAGGGCGATAACGCCGGCGGGAAAGGAATTTACAACAGTACTTGAAGGTGCCCCGGATTCGATTACGTTTGTTACGATTGTGTTGCCATCGAGGCTTGCGTTTTTTCCAGCTAAAGTTACGGATTCCTCGCGGCTTATCGAGCATGATTTTCGCAGGATAACGTATTCAATCGCACGTGATGAAGAAAACGAAAATGCAATTTTGGGTCTTAGGCGTGATGAGCTTAGATGTATGTTAACGCCTCTTATAGAAAGGAAAAGTTCCGAAGAATTACAGCCTAAAGAGTTAGAGCAACAACGTGTGGCGCAAGAGAAGTTTAGAATAAATTTTGATATGGGTATCAACAGGGCATTTTCAAATCAGCCAATAATGTTGCAGCAGCTGATAAGTGATAAGATTAAATATCTGCGTTTTGATTATTATGACGGGAACGTATGGCAGAGTTCGTGGAATAGCGCTAATAAGGGGGCGCTTCCGCGTGCAATATTAATAACGATAGGTTTTACCGAGATGAAAGACGAACAATGGCAGGAACAATTAATGTTGCCCCCGAATCAGCGAGAGTTTCGTGAAGATGATTATTCGTTACTCGTTCCACTGATATTGTCGGGTGAGATTAATTCCACGAGCGGAGCGTCCGAGACAAAATGATATTGCAATATGTGTTTGAACATTCCGGTAATTTGATTTTGAAGCGAACAACATTTCGAAATACTCGTCGTATCGGTATTATATTGCCGATTGTTCTTGTGATTTTTGCTTTGCTTGCAATGCTTGTAATAGGTTTTGGTTTTGCGACTCGTGCGGAATTTTCGGGTATTGCCGCTCAGGAAAATATTATTCAAGCTCGTAGGTGTGCGATGAGCGGTTTGGAGTCAGCTGCAATGCTTGTGATGGCAAAGTCGGATGATTTTAATCTATGGCATAGCAATCCGGATATTTTCAGAGATAGAGTTGTTTTTTCGGAATCGGAACGAGATAAGGAACATTTTTCTTGGCGATATAGCATTGTCGCCCCGAATTTTGACAGTCAAGATGTTCCTCGATTCGGTCTTACCGATGAAGCCAGTAAGGTTAATATAAATGTGGCAAGTAGAGATCAGCTGCTTAGGCTTCCTAAGATGACGCCCAAACTTGTAGATGCATTACTTGATTGGCGGGAGCGCGGAGATAGCGCCCGTTCGGATGGCGCTAAAGATGATTATTATATGGGATTGGCGCAACCTTATAGGTGTAAGCAAGGGCCATTAAATAGCGTAGAAGAGTTGCTATTAGTGAAGGGATTTACGTCGGATATTATTTTTGGCGAAGATATGAATCGTAATGGCTTGCTTGATGCTAACGAAGATGACGGAAGGAAATCGTTGCCTATAGATAATGCGGACGGATTGCTCGATAGGGGATTGTATCCATATATTACGGTTTTTTCGCGAGAGCCTGAAGTTACCGATAGCGACCCATATCAGCCTAGGGTTAACATTCAACAATGGCCTGCAGCTCTTCTCAAATCTATGCTTGAAAAGCATTTTTCGGAAAATATCGTAAATTTTATTGTGACGGCAAGAATGGCGAATGTGGATTTCGGTACGACGCCCGCTAATCTTATAGGATTGTCGTTTGAGTATAATAATCGGACTTATAACTCGCCTTTGACTCTTTCGGATTTACCCCTTATTATGGATGTTTTGACAACGGGATATCACCTTAATAGTGATGGCTTTGTTTATGGCAGGATAAATGTTAATACAGCAACTCGAACGGTTTTGCGTACAATAGGATTGTTGACAGATAAAGAAATAGACGGAATTATTTCATTACGGAAACGGCTTGACAAGGAAACGACAAAAACAGTAGCTTGGCTTGTAACGCAGAATGTTATGGATATTGATAAGTTCAAAAAAGTTGCGCCCGTTTTGACGACAAAATCATATCAGTTTTCGGTAGAGTCGATAGGATATTGTGATAATATGAATGTTCAGGTTAGATTGCAAGCGGTTATGGAATTAAGATTGCCTAAAATACAATATATTTATTTTCGCGATATGAGTAGGCTTGGACGTGCGTATAATGTAAAATCATTTGGAGAAATTATCATTGTTAATCAATAGGAAAAAAATATTAGCTATAGATTGGGACAATCGCTCGTTGCGCGTGATTGTGTTTAATCCTGATTTGACAGCTCCCAAAATAATCGGAGTTGTTAAGCAGGAGATTGATGGCGGGATAGATGTTAATGATGCTGAAAGTTTCGGGGCGTTTATTCGT
>CAZKNI010000367.1:0-3070 GCA_964554055.1 uncultured Phycisphaerae bacterium
TCGTAAGCAGCGTGAGATGATGGGACGCATATTATCTGAAGTTGATGTTGTTATAACGACGGCAGCTATTCCGGGTAAAAAATCTCCTATTCTTATAACAAGTGAAATGGTTAGCCAAATGTCTGCCGGCTCGGTGATAATAGATTTGGCTGCTGAACGTGGAGGAAACTGCGAACTGACAAAAGCGGATGAAAATGTTCGAGTGAATAATGTGAGTATATATGGGCCTACGAATTTGCCTTCGACAGTGCCTTATCATGCAAGTCAAATGTATGCGAAGAACATATCGACGTTTACATTGAATCTGTTTAAAGAGGGCAAACTCGAATTAAATATGGAAGATGAGATAATCAAAGACACTCTCATTTGTAAAGATGGCGAGATTGTTAATCAACGTGTACTCGAAGCGTTGCAAGAGACGTAACTTTTTAAGATGAAATTTTAATGGAGTTGATTATGGATGTAATGATAGCTTCTATTACGATTTTTGTGTTAGCGGTATTTGTTGGATTTGAGATTATTACAAAAGTTCCGCCTACGCTTCATACGCCTTTAATGTCCGGTTCGAATGCAATTTCCGGCATTACGCTCGTTGGAGCTTTAATATCAGCAGGTGCTGGCGGAATGGGTTTGGCGAAGATATTAGGTTTTTTAGCTGTTATCTTTGCGACAATAAACGTTGTAGGCGGATTTTTAGTAACACATCGTATGCTTGAAATGTTCAAAAGGAAGGATTAACGTATGAACAAATCGGATTTGATTAATATTGCGTATATCGTAGCTTCGGTATTGTTTATATTCGGTTTGAAAGGTCTGACGAGTCCTCGTACAGCTGTTCGCGGAAATCTTCTCGGTGCGTTGGGTATGCTGATAGCTGTTTTAGCTACTTTGATGCATCGTGATATCGTTAGCTATCCGATGATAATTGTCGGATTGCTTATCGGTTCGGTGATAGGTGCGATTTTTGCGATTAAAGTTCAGATGACAGCGATGCCTCAAATGGTGGCGTTGTTTAACGGATTTGGCGGATTAGCTTCTTTGCTTGTCGCCGGTGCTGCTTTATGGACAGCGGGAGATATCGCTCTTTCAGCTTCTGTGGCTACAACGGGTGCACTTATCGCTGTTGCAGCGTCGGGATTGATAGGAGCTGTTACGTTTTGGGGTTCTCTTGTAGCGTTCGGCAAGCTTCAGGAACTCAATTTTGTTAAAGATATAAGATTTAAGGGTCAACAGGCGATAAATGCAGCATTGTTTATAGGCTGTTTATTGTTGTCGATTGTTATTGTAGAGGATGCGGGAGCTGTTTGGGCATATTGGCTTTTGGTTATGTTAGCTTCTGTTTTAGGAGTTCTTTTGGTTAGCCCGATAGGCGGAGCGGATATGCCTGTTGTTATCGCGTTATTGAATTCTTATTCGGGATTGGCAGCGGCAGCTACCGGTTTTGTTTTAAGTAATAATATGTTGATAATAGCGGGTTCTCTTGTCGGAGCTTCGGGTGTTATATTAACTCAAATAATGTGTAAAGCTATGAATCGTTCGTTGGCTCACGTTTTGTTCGGAACGTTAGGTCCAGCTGAAGGGGCTGCCAGTGCTGATGATGTGTATGCGGGTAAGGTCAAAGCAACGTCAGCGGAAGAAGTCGCAATGATTTTAGACATTGCTCAGCGGGTCGTAATTGTTCCGGGATACGGAATGGCTGTCGCTCAGGCTCAGCATGCTGTTCGGGATTTGTTTAATTTGCTCGAATCGAAGGGAGTCAATGTTGAGTTTGCGATTCATCCGGTAGCAGGAAGAATGCCCGGACATATGAATGTGTTGTTGGCGGAAGCGGATATTCCGTATGATAAACTCAAAGAGATGGACGAAATTAATCCGACAATGGAACAAGCTGATGTTGCGATTGTTCTCGGCGCGAATGATGTTGTTAATCCCGTTGCACGTACGGATCCGTCGAGCCCGATAGCAGGTATGCCTATAATAGATGTTGACAAGGCGCGGACTGTTGTTGTGATTAAACGTAGCTTGAGTCCCGGATTTGCCGGAATACCGAATCCTCTGTTTGCAGCGGATAATACGCTTATGCTTTTTGGGGACGGACAAAAAATGGTGCGAGAAATCATTAATGCGTTGAAAGAGATGTAAAATTTGATACGAAAGAGTATGAGTGATTTTGTGCTTGTCTGTATTTATCTGTATTTTCGCATGTCTCGTGCAGTTTGACGGTCGAGGTCTCGTTTGCGGATTTTTTCTCGTTTATCATAATTTGCCTTTCCTCGAGCAAGGGCAATTTGAATTTTAGCAAAGCCTCTGTCGTTAAAATAAATTTTTACGGGAACAATTGTTAAGCCTTTTTCTTTGACTCTGCCCATTAGGCGATTGATTTCTCGTTTGTGCAAAAGCAGTTTTCTGGGACGATTCGGGTCATGATTGTTTTTTCCCGCTTGCTCGTATGGCGCAATAAACGCCTTTATAAGATAGGCTTCTCCATTATCATTAATTTTTATGAACGCTTCCGCAATTGATGCTTTTCCCTCTCGCAGCGATTTGACTTCGGTTCCGAGCAACGATAGGCCAGCTTCGTATTTCTCCAGAAATTCGTAATTGAATTTTGCTTTTTTATTGTCGATTGTAGGTGAATTCGTATATTTGATTTTGTTAGCTTTAGCGTTCATATCCCTTTGCAATCAAGTTGAATTAGAGTATAATCTTTTATATAATAAATGTTAAGCCAAATTGATTTTCAATAGTGTTAAATACGTGAAATATCTTTAATATGTTATCATCAGTAAAATGTTTTGCAACCTTTAGGATATTTAACGATAAAATAATATGACAAAAGTAAAATTCAAAATAGAAAGAGTCGCTCGAGTGAAAATCGATAAAACGGAAGAAAATGAGCTTATTAGAAAGGCTAAGCAAGGCAAAAAAGATGCAGTAGCGAGGTTGATTTCCTTGCATGAGAATAGGCTTTTTGCCTTTGTTTGGCGGATTGTTCGCAACGATAGCGATGCGGAGGATATTTGTCAAGAAACGTTTTTAAGAGCGTTTTCAGCGATAAAAGATTTTAAAG
>CAZKNI010000368.1:0-5037 GCA_964554055.1 uncultured Phycisphaerae bacterium
TGTTTCGTTTATTTGTTCTTGGGCAAATCCATGCGGACAGATACTCACTAAAAACAGCGTTTTGTCATTGAGGGTTGCAGGTAGCATCGATATACTTAAATCGACAATTTGCATCGTCTCCGCTATTTCCAATTCCAATCCGAAAAATTTTACATCATTTTCAGTTTTATGTTTATTGCTTGCATTCGGAATTGAAACCTCATTCAAAAGCTCTGCTAAAGAGATTTGTAATTGATAGCCCGATAATGTCGGGAGCTTTCTTCCTTTCTTAGCCAGCGTTTTCGCTAAAGCGCTTACAGCATATATCTTACCTGTAATGTCAGCAAGCCAGTGATAATTTGCGAGAGACGCAATAATGCTTTCGATAAGCCTAAATTCCGCTGTATTTTCCGATAATCTACAGATTGTTTGTGTCGATGTTTTCATAATTTGTTTCACAGTTGAATCAATGTCTCATATTTGAACATCGACATTATAAGCTGAGAGTTTAATTGCTCTTGGAAAGAACGGAATAATATCCGCCGGAAAAAATTGTTCTGCTGCTGGCTTCATCGTAAACAGGCAAAATCAGCTCTTGCTTGCGGACTGTAAAATCATTCTGCTGAGAAAATTGCTCTATAACATATTCGTTTTCTTCTCGGTCTATCGAACACGTGCTAAATCCGATTTGTCCGTTTGGACGGACTAGCTCTCGAGCAAAATCTAACAAATCAATTGATGCTTTTCCAAATAGCTGAAAGCTTTCCTGTTTAATTCGCCAACGAGCTTCCGGACGCCTATCGAAGACCCCGCTATTTGTACAGGGCACATCTAAAATTACAATGTCGAAATACCCGTGATATTTAAGCTGTTGTAATTCCGCAAGCGATATTTCCCGAATTGATTTTAGAGCCAATCTTTTGGCATTTCTCATCAATGATTTTAATTTGTTTTCGTCCTTGTCGGAAGCAAAGACTTCAACATTATCGTTTGCCATTTCCGCTATTTGCGTTGTTTTTGTGCCAAGCCCTGCGCACAAATCTAAAATTTTCATTCCCTTATTAAGTTTAAGATTCTTCACGAGCATAGCGGATGTCGGGTCTTGAACCTGAAAGAAACCGTTTTTATAAGCTTTGAGAGTTGTAATTGCAGGCCCCGATAACAATTGAACGAATTGATGTTCTTGCAGAACTTTTACGTTACAGCCTTCGCTTTCTAAAATATTCGCCAATTGTTCAGCGGCGTGCATTTTTAATTTCGCTACATTAGGCCTGAGCATAATTGCTGCTCGGGCATTGCCGGCAGATAATATTCTTGTTAACGTATTGCAATCCCATCGACCCAGCCATCTTTGTATAAGCCAACGCGGATAAGAATATGCCAGAGACAGATATTTCGCTATATTCGTTTTACTGTCGGGCAAAATTTCACGAGAAAATCTTATTCCTTTTCGTGTATCAATTGGCAAAATATATTTTTCGTCTTCCCTGTTATCCCTTTCCGATTCGCTATATTTGTCTTTGAGTTTGAGATTTGATTCTACGATTGCTCGTTGAATTGTTCTTAAAACGGCATTCACGAATCCGATTTGTTTTTTTCGGGCAAATATGCCTGCCAGTTTACACGATGTATCAATAGCTGCAAAATCAGGAATTCCTTCTTCGAATAATAACTGATATATGCCAAGCCTCAGAATAATCAGCAAATCTCGTTCGATTCTTTTTGTGTTACGTCCCGCTATTTTATTTATTAGATTGTCAATCGTAAGTTGTCTTTTAATTACGCCGCAAAGCAAATCGCCAGCGAGAGCGCGATTGTTCGCGGAAATTTCATATCTTTTAGCTAAAATCGTAAGTTTTTCCGTAGGCAGCATCTTCACAGATGTATCCGTTAACGCTTTCAGAACAAGAAATCGTGATTGCAATTCCGGATTTCTGGAAATTTCTTTGCTGACTTTATTCATTTTCGTTCGTTTATATTATTTCGTATTGAAAATTGAGTCGCAGATATAATATTACAAAGGAGTTGATTCCGTAAACCTATCGCCCGGCTTGACATGTCTGCCGTTGACAAAATCCTGCCAACTTATCAGCTTTTTTCCTGCCGGCTTGAGCTCAAGAATTTTCAGTTTACCTTTTCCTGTTGCCACACACATATCACTTGTAATCGTTCCGGGAATATCACAGCTGTCGGATTTTTTATTTTCATTCGCTTCTATTTCAATAGCTTGTGCTCTTGCCAATGTAACAAGAATCATTTTTCCTTCTTGTGGCCGATATGTTGCATGGACGCCGGGCCAGGGCCACAATCCGCGTATTAGGTTAGCGATTTTTTCCGCTGATTCTTCCCAATGAACATGCCCGAGTTTTTTGCTCAGTTTCGGAGCACGAGTTACTTGCGATATATCCTGCTGCTGAGGAACAATCGATTTATTCTGAATTTTGACAAGCGTATCGATAAGCAAATCAGCTCCGATGAGAGCTAATCTGTCGTGAAGCTCATTTGCGGTTTCAATAGCGCCTATTTCTGTCTTTGCTTGAGCCAATATCAATCCGGCATCAATTGATTCGTTTATTTGCATTACGGTAACACCCGTAATGCGTTCTCCGTTTATTATTGCCCAATTTATTGGCGCTGCTCCGCGATATTTAGGAAGCAACGACGCATGCAGATTGATTATTCCATAAGGAAAAACATCTATAAGCTGTTTCGATATTTTTTGGCCATAGGCAATTAATACGCCTATATCCGCTTGAGTTTTTTTTATTTGCTCGATGATTTGTTCTTCATTTACGTTTTCAGGCTGTAAAATCGGAATTCTATGTTCGAGAGCAAATTGTTTAACAGGTGATATCTTCAGTTTTAAGCCTCTTCCCGCCGGCTTATCCGGCACAGTAATAATACATACAGGCTTAATGCCTAGCGAGTGCATCTTTTCGAGTGCAGGAACGCCGAGTCCGCCCGTGCCAAAATAGACGATTTTTAATTGTATATTGCTATCAGCCATTTGTTTCGTTGCATTTATTTGTTGTCTATCATCTTATTCGAATTTCACAATATATATCTTGTAACGTTTCTGGGAACATATCATTATAACATACATATATTAGCATATATAGGCGATATGTAAGTTCTAAAATAACGCTTACAAAAAAGCCTAAAATGAATTCGCGAGAAAACGATTATAAAAATACACACGCTAAAATTGCAGAAAAATATTATGAAATTCTCCGGCAACGCAATCATATTTCCAAAATTCCGCTTACAATACAGGTTTTATATACAAAAGAGCAAAGAACAATATAGACAAACCCGATAAATTATTTGCATCGTAAAAGTTTTCATTTTTGCGGAATCATACGACAAGCGATTGATTTCTTTGCAGCGATTATCTTTCACATTCACACATTTCCGAACACGCTGCTCATTGCATCATGCCTCAACGCGAAAGCGCAAAATCGGGCTGTGCCCGCGCTCGTCATTGCGAGGAATGAGCACGAAGGGCGAATGACGCGGCAATCTCTTCAGGCTTTGCCTGTGAAATGTGATTCGCTTTGTTTTTGAGTTTATTCGCGGAAAACAGCTCTTGCTGTCGCTGCGTCTTTTTGTCGCGAGCAAGAATAGCTTGCGCTTGTCATCGCGAATTTCGCGGAGCGAGTCAAACCCTAAAACCGAAAACTTAGCGTTTCAAAATAAAAGCCTTAATATTTGAAATTTCAGCATATCAAAGAACGCCCGCATTTTGAAGTTTTAGGGCTTGGCAATTCGACATCAATCATCAATCTAAAATCATCAATCTCTTCTCTCGTCATTGTGAGCGAAGCCGTCAGGCGTAGCGCGGCTGAAAGTGCCGCCGGTGCAATCTCGTTTTCTTACGTTGCGCGAAAAGCGATTTTCATCGTCGCATCATCCCTCGCCGCGAGCAATATCGGGCTTTAGCCTGCGAATAGATTATCGTTTTCGAAAGACACAAAAAGCTGTCATATTTGCACGGGAGAATTCAAGAGCTGATAGGCTTGTAGCTGACGAAGCTTCGTCAGCTACAAGCCTATTCTCAATAATCGCATCAAACAAACGATTTTGTCGACGCTGATTGTCGCTGATTCGCAACATAATATCGCCAAAATCCGCTGATTACATTTTGCATATTAGAGCGTATCCGAATATTTGAATCTGCCGATTATTTCTTGCTTTCGTAATTTCAGCAAACGCATCAAATTTGAATTTGCAATTTTCGTTGTCACAGCGTATTTCGCCGCGAGCAGAACGGGCTCCTCCCGCGCTTGTCATTGCGAGCGAGTCTTCGAGCGAAGCAATCTTATACTTTCGAAGGAGCCTGTTCTTTATAATTTCAGCAAAGCGATAATTTCGTTTCTGCATTCCCGAAAAACGTTTTGTTTACATTTTGTTTTCGGAAAAACGAGTTGCAATATCGCAATTTCTTTTTGTTTGCCAAAATCAGCATCAGCTATTTTATATTCGCACATTTCACGGACCCGCCTGATTTTGCGCTTGCGAGATGAAACGTAACGGAATAAGTAACTTTATTGGAGCGTGTAACATTACAAATATGAGAACAAGTAAAGACCTGCACGAAGCTGAACAATGTCATTGCGAGGAATGAGCACGAAGAGCGAATGACGGGAAAATATGATTTTAATTGCGGATAATTGTTCCGCTGATTTTGCCCGAAATTACCTGCGGAAGTTTGTCTAAGTTTTTCATATCGAAGACTATAATAGGAACATCAGCTTCTTGGCAAATGCGAACAGCTGTCAGGTCGAGCACCTTTAGCCTGCTGTTTATATATTCATCGTAAGAAATCGTCTCGTAGCGTTCAGCTTGTGAATTTTTCATCGGGTCATCGGAATAAACGCCGTCAACCTTCGTCGCTTTAAGCAAAGCATCCGCACCGAGCTCAGCTGACCGAATAGCAGCACAAGTATCCGTCGTTACAAACGGGCTTCCCGTTCCGCCAGATAATATTACAACTTTACCTTCATCCAGTGCCCGACGAGCTAACTTTACATTATACGCAGGGACAAACCCGCCTACGTT
>CAZKNI010000369.1:0-3504 GCA_964554055.1 uncultured Phycisphaerae bacterium
ATTCCGAATGTCGGGCGGATGCGGATGATTCGTTGATAGTTGTTTGATAAATTTAATTTTGTAAAATGGCGATAAAATAAGATTCGGATTTGCGAATATGATAAAAATGCTATTTGCAATCGGAATAGATAGAAAGCGTGAATGTCAAAGCGTTAATGCGGGGATATGATGAACAAGAAATATCACAAAATGTGAGAGAAGTTTGTGCGTAAAGAATTGAGCATTTTAGGGTTATTTTTGTTATTTTTTGTGTTGTTGTATTTTGCGCCGCTTGAAAAGTTACATTCGGAAGGGGCATTATATGAATCATTGGCGTTGGCACAAAGTTATGTTCGCAAGCATATATTGCTTTGTTTAGTGCCGGCGTTTTTTATAGCGGGTGCGATAGGAGTATTTATCCGTTCGGAGTCCGTTATAAAATATTTGGGCGCATCGTCGAATAAGGTAATTGCATATACGGTAGCGTCTGTGTCCGGTACGATATTAGCGGTTTGTTCTTGTACGATTCTTCCTCTTTTTGCCGGAATATATCGAATGGGTGCGGGGCTTGGGCCTGCGATAGCATTTTTATATTCCGGGCCCGCAATAAATATCTTAGCGATAATTTTAACAGCTCGGGTATTAGGTTTTAAGATAGGCGTTGCGCGCGCAGTGGGGGCAATAATTTTCAGTATTGTTATCGGTGTTGCAATGGAACTGATTTTCGGAATCGGAGAGCAATCGAAAAAAGATAATAATTATCGTGAGAAGAAGGATAATAATAGCCAACATCACTCTTTATGGGGAAATGTGATTTATTTTGCGTCGATGATAGGTATTTTGGTATTTTCGAATTGGGCTTATCCGGAAAATTCTCAAGGAGCTTGGCTTTATATTTTTCAGCTTAAATGGAAAATAACAGCTGGGATTGCTTGTCTATTGGGAATTGTTTTTGTGCTTCGGTTTAATGTTAGGTTGTGGAAAGTGGGCTGCGCTGCGATTGCGATAGCTTTGTTCGCTTTGTATTTTAAAGCAAATCCGGTTGTGCCGTTTGTCGTAGGCTTGATAAGTGTTGTGTTGATATTGGCGGGTGAGAAAGGTGAATTGAAGCAATGGCTTATTTCATCGTGGGATTTTGCGAAAATGATTTTGCCATTACTTTTTGCCGGAGTGCTCGTTGCCGGTTTTCTATTGGGTCGGCCCGGGCATAACGGCATTGTCAAGGAGGACTGGATAGCTTTAGCTGTTGGCGGAAATTCTTGGCGAGCCAATTTCTTTGCGTCGATAGCAGGTGCATTTATGTATTTTGCAACTCTTACGGAGATTCCTATTTTACAGGCGTTGATTGGCTCGGGTATGGGTAATGGGCCCGCTTTGGCTTTGTTATTAGCTGGGCCTGCGTTATCATTGCCTAATATGCTTGTTATACGTTCTGTAATAGGAACAAAGAAAACAGCTTGTTATGTTGGACTTGTCATAATAATGGCAACAATTTCAGGTATATTGTTTGGAAGTTTCGTGTGATATGAATATGAGAAATCCTGCATTAATTGTTGACGAATATGTTAAGTTGTCAAGGAAAGTTTCGCTGGAAGAAGAGTTACGCTCAATTTTATCAGAGTTAAAAATATAATAAGTGTAGGCGATAAATGTTATGGCATATTCAATGTATTTGATTCCGCTATTATTTTTTGCGATATCTTTTGTTTTTTCGATGCTCGGAATGGGCGGCTCGCAGATATATATTCCGATTTTGTTTTGGTGCGGATTAGATTTTAAGACACAGGCTATTCCTTTAGGAATGTTGCTTAATGTTGTTAATAGCGGTTCGGCAGCTGTTGTTTATGCATTTAAGAAAATGATAGATTGGCGTATAGCGTTGACGTTCGGAATAACAATGCTTGTATTTGCCCCGTTAGGAACGTTACTTAATTTGCATTTGCCGACTCGTCCGATTATTGCAATATTTGCATTATTCACAGCTGTTGCGGGGATAATGATGTTTATTGGCTGGCGTCCTAAAAGCGGGAGATTGGACAAGAAAGGAAGAACAATAGTTGGCGTTATAGGCGGCGCCGGATTGGGATTTTTAGCGGGTCTTATAGGCAGGGGAGGCGGCTCGTTTGTCGTGCCCTTACTTTATATGTGCGGATTAGAAGCAAGGGCGGCAGCGGCGACGTCAAGCGTAGCAGTGAGCTTTTCGGGCATTTCGAGTTTTGTTTCGCATGTTGCAACGGCAGCTAAGCCTGCGTGGGGGTTGTGGGCAGCATGCGTTGTGAGTGTTTTTGCCGGCAGTCAGCTGGGCTCACGTTTTATGGCGGCAAAATTGAAAGGCAGAGCTGTTCGAAAGGTTTTCGCTCTTGTGCTTATCAGTGTAGCTATCATATTAATTGTAAAAAATGTGTTATAGGTTATGGAATGTATAGCAGGATAGCAGAGCAAGCTCGGGTACGGACACGGAAGGGGTTGATGACTGTTGATTGATGATTGAAGATTGACAAGCACAGCCTATTTTTGCTCGTATGTTAAAAGCATACAAAATGAAAATATAAGAGGATATAAAATGATTAAGAAAAAAATATTGTTTTTGTGTACCGGAAATTCTTGTCGCTCACAAATGGCTGAAGGTTGGGCGAGGCATTTACTTGGCGATGTGATTGATGCGTATTCTGCAGGTATTGAAACGCATGGATTGAATCCTTATGCTGTTAGCGTAATGAATGAAGCAGGTATTGATATTTCGTCTCAGCGTTCAAAACATATAGATGAATTATCACAGATTGCTTTTGATTATGTTATTACCGTTTGTGATAATGCGCGGGAACAGTGTCCTGTTTTTCCAAAAGGGGTGCGAATAATTCATCATAGCTTTCCCGACCCTCCTAAGTTGGCTGAGAGTGTTGTCGGAAAAGAAGAAAGACTGAAAATATATAAATCGGTTCGCGATGAGATACGAGAATTTGTTTTGTCTTTAAAACAAATTGTTTGAATGTATGAGATAGAATAACATGCCAAAAAAGTTGTAAAGATATCTGTCTCGCTTGATTTTGTTGTTTTATGCTGATATATTGAATAATCTTTAATTTCGATTATTAAGGAAAGGTGGCGTAGATGTTAATAGGTGTAGCGAAAGAGACGTATCCTAACGAGCACAGAGTATCGCTTATTCCAGCTTCGATTGCTTCGCTGAAAAAAGCAGGCCTTGATGTTATAATAGAAAAAGGAGCTGGCATAGAGTCAGGATATCGTGATGAAGAATATTCTGAAAAGGGAGCGGAGCTTGTTGAGCGAAAGGATGTGTTTGAACGAGCGGATATTGTTTTGCAGGTTCGAGGGTTTGGGGCTAATCCTGAAAGCGGGAAAGCAGATATCGAGTTGATGCGTGATGGGCAGATTGTTATCGGTATGCTTGACCCTCT
The DNA here is from genome assembly GCA_964554055.1 of uncultured Phycisphaerae bacterium. GTDB lineage: Bacteria > Planctomycetota > Phycisphaerae > JAAYCJ01 > JAAYCJ01 > S014-18. The sequence goes on from CAZKNI010000369.1 coordinate 3,399, forward strand.
TTGGCGAGCTGATTGTATGAAAGAGTTAGCAGCTCGTAGGGTGATAGCATTTGCGATGGAACTTATTCCTCGAATTACTCGTGCACAAGCAATGGATGTTCTCTCG
>CAZKNI010000370.1:0-3566 GCA_964554055.1 uncultured Phycisphaerae bacterium
ATATTGATGTTGCAAGATATGCGGTTGAGCAAAATACGCAAAAGCCTGAAAATCTTCGATGTCTTTTAAAGACTCTCGATTATTTGTATCCGTATCCGAGAGTTCCCAATCTTCAGGAGATTCTACATGCATATTGGCTTGATTTGTCCAAGACATTTACGTTTTATAATAGACCTTCGATGTGGATAACTCCCGAGCAGGCGATGAAGAAAGCAGCTAATCGCATAGAAAAGATAATAAAGCGTAATCAAAGGAGATATCGGTAAAGATGCTTGACAGAAAACGAAATGGAATAGCAATGCTGTTTTTGGCGCCCAATATCGTAGGTTTTGCGATATTTACATTGATACCTGTAATAGCAGCTATTGTGCTTTCATTGTTTGATTGGAATTTATTTCAATCGCCTAAATTCGTAGGCTTAGGCAATTTTATCAATCTTTTGGGCTGGCATAAAGAAGGGAAGAGTTGGGTAGCCAATGACCCGGAATTCTGGAAATATTTGGGCAATACGTTATTTTTTATGCTAGCGATTCCGGTGAATATGGCGGGTTCGATGCTTCTTGCGATTGTCTTGAATCAAAAGCTTAGAGGCAGAACAATTTTTCGCACGATTTTTTTTCTGCCGAGCATCTGTGCAGGCGTTGCAATTATGCTGTTGTGGAAATGGCTTTATAATCCGGAATTCGGATTGATAAATTATCTTCTGTCTCTGTTGGGGATAACGGGTCCTCGTTGGCTTATGGATTATTATTGGGCAAAACCGGCGATTATGATAATGGGTACGTGGGCAGCTGTCGGCGGAACAAATATGATATTGTATCTCGCCGGTTTACAAGGGATTCCCCCCGAACTTTACGAAGCAGCGGATATAGACGGAGCAAATAGCTGGCAAAAATTTCGGCATATAACATACCCCGCTCTTATGCCGACGACATTTTTTATATTTATTACGTCTGTAATAGGTGGATTTCAGGGTGGCTTCGAAGCTGCTTATGTGATGACCGGTGGCGGACCTGCCGGAGCGACGACAACAGTATCTTATTATATATACAATCATGCGTTTCAATGGTTCAATATGGGCTATGCAGCTGCTATTGCCGTCGTTTTGTTCGCACTTGTCTTAATTGTTACAATAATCAATTGGAAATATAGCGGGAAAAGGGTCGAGTATATTTAATATGGAAATTTCAAAGACAACAAGACGAAAACTCGCACACGGATTGTCGTATTTTTTCCTTTCCGTTATAGGGATAACAATGATATTTCCCTTTGTTTGGATGTTTTTGACGAGTGTGAAATCTCCCGGTGAAGATGTGTTGTCTCCTAAACGTTGGCTGCCTGAAATTTCGTGGCGGATAAACAAGTATGATATTCACAATTATGTCCTGTTTTGCAGAAGTGTTGTGAAAAATAAAAAACTCTGGCAGCTTATCGACGATAAATCGAAACAATTGTTTATAGCAATTTCACGTCGCGACCCCAGTCCCGTAAAATCGGGAGAAAAGCCGAGAATTACTCAATTAATCCTCGAGAGTGAGAAATCCGCTGTCATAGCGAGTATTAATAAAGTGCTTCAGCGTTGCGACTTTTATGAAAATGTCAAATCTGCGAAACTTGTTTTGCCCAAACGCGCTAAGCAAATCGCATCGAGAACCGACAGGCAATCGAAATTATTGTTTAATCGTTATGTTCTTGATGCAATGTTTCCGAAATATCTTACGCCAGCTAAACGATTTCACTGGGAAAATTACAAAATCGTAATATTCAAAATTAATTTTGCGAGAGCGTTTTTTAACAGTATATTTGTAACACTCGCAATAACGTTCGGACTTGTCTTTACAAGCTCGTTGTCAGCGTTTGCCTTCTCGCGTTTGAACTTTTTCGGAAGGGATAAGATATTTTTGAGCTATCTTGCAACAATGATGATACCGTCAGCTGTTACAATGATTCCCGTATTCATATTGATGCGTCAGCTTGGCTGGGTTAATACGTATAAAGCTTTGATTTTTCCCGCGATGTTTAGTGCGTACGGCACATTTATGCTTAGGCAGTTTTTTATGAGTATTCCGCGAGCATTGGAAGAAGCTGCTTTGCTTGACGGCTGTTCTGTTTGGGGGATATATTGGCATGTTGTTTTGCCGTTGTCTAAGCCAGCACTGTCAGCTTTGAGTATATTGACCTTTATGGGAGCGTGGCGTGGCTTCATGTGGCCTTTGATTGTAACTAATACGAGAGATATGTTTACTCTTCCCGTGGCATTAGCTGCCTTTAAGGAGCTTTATGGCGTGCAGTGGACATTGATGATGGCTGGTTCGATGATAATGATTGTTCCGATGATAATCGTATTCCTTATCGGCCAAAAATTCTTCATCGAGGGCATCCGCCTCGGCGCTGTTAAAGGATAAGACAGATAAGGCATTCTCGCAATGTTTCTATTTTGCGGATGCTTGTGCTATTCGGTATATACAAGCGAATATGGAAAATGTTAACGGATTGTTTGATTCGTTCTATAAGCTCCGAAAGTGTGCACGGTTCAATGTCGAATTTTTCCGACACGCGCAAATAATGTAGCAAAGTACTTTATTCGCTTATACGCATTGCTTCCGGAGATTCCAACTTATCGATAAAGAGCATATCCGGCTGGGCAAATATTGCAAGTTCAACGGTTTCGTTTGAAAGTGCGAGTAATTTTTTAAGAGCATCGTGGACAGCTAATCTTTGGGACTTTTGGCGATTTCCATCTCCGAAACAACAGCTTCGCAGAGATATTTTTTGGAAAATGGATGAGTAAACAACGATGAGACGAGGCGGATATAAGCTCGTCATAAATGGCCGACTCGCTGAAGAGGACGCCGCCTGAGGACGAGATTCATTTGTCAGACTTGGAAGCGGACCCGGCAGAGCGGAAGAAACTAAAAATCATCTGCTGCAGATAGCATCCGATATGATTGCATCCGCTCAAGATTGGCGAGATAATATCGAGCGAGCGTGGCGAAAGAAATTTTGCGAAAATACAAACGGCATTACGAGATACTTCAATTTGTCAATCAGGATTTTATGTTAGGCTGATGTAAAACAATGCGGAGCTATGGCAGCTTGAGTCGTTTGGCATGCAACAGCTGTAATATCCAGTGTGCTATTTTGTAGCGAAGTTCGTTCATTTTTCTGTTGTTCCATCGACTCAATTGTTCCTCTTGGCTGACTGACATACCTGATTTGATTTTAGCCAGATTTGTTCGAATCGTAACAGCTAAGTTTGAGTTATTTCCTTGTAGCAATTTCATAAGTGAGCTGATATATCTTGCATCGTCGACTCCTTCACGCAATGCCTCCCATTGTAGCGTAGCAATTGGACCGCTTTGAGAGGGATATGTGCACATAAAATCCCTATTGCCATATTTAGGTTCGGGAAAATCAAAATCGTTATACGCACTTCGTCCGTGTTTTTGTTGATATATAAAAGGCATTGCCCCGTCAAAATCACATTTCCAAAGCATAAAGCCAGCTGAATATCTGTTCCATAAGGGATTTTCCATCCAAGCTTGCCAATATGTCCAATATTGCTT
>CAZKNI010000371.1:0-4938 GCA_964554055.1 uncultured Phycisphaerae bacterium
CAATAGATATTTCAATACCCTCAAATGTTATGCTATTAATTTTAATATCCTCGCTCGATACAACTTTAGGAAGATAGCTTTCCGAAATTTCAAGCCAATCAAGAATTTCTTTAATATACTTTTTTTCTCGAAAATCAAACAAACCTGAAATTTGCGTATTTGTGTAATCCGCAATAAAGTCCGCGCCGGATTTGACAAAAATTAACTCGGGAATCTGGGCGACTCTGCACAATCTTTTACGATTGTCCGAATTTTCATCAAGCCATTGTTTCAACTTGGCAACTAAAAGCCAGCCTGCTGGAATCCATCCAACTTTTTTATAGAATATTTCTTTTCCAAGCACACTTTCAAGCCCAGCAACATATTTTTCATCAGCTGATTCAGTCCACGAAAACCCCTTATCTATCGGATTATTAACATCGTCAAGACAGACAAAGCTTCCCCCCTGTACGGATATTCCACAAATCAGTTTATTGCCCTTAACAAAATCGTTTTTTATGAAATATCTTATAGCACTATAAAATTGTTCAACCCAAACATTCGCATCTATTCTCGTTGACAAATATTCTCGTGCAAGAGGAATGCTAATATTGCTTATGATATTGAAATTCTCATCGGCGAGAACAGCTTTTGTATTCGTTGTGCCTATATCAATTCCACAAAACAACATAAGATTACACTCACAACCGTATGTTATAATCGAACATAAATTCACATTATATAACACATCTCGGCTTTGCGTCAAGAGTAAAATATATACGCCTGTAAATATTATTTTATATAAAATTATTTTAAAATCGAACATAATTTGACAAAATTTAACATTTATGTTATAAAATTGAAAATCATGTATTTTATCGCGATTGTAAAACGAGGAGTGCTAAAATGAACAATCAAACTGCTAATTTCGAATATCAAATGTCACAATATCTCGAATTCAGAGACGTTGAAACATGCAAACGGGTCCGTTCTATCAAGAAAGAAGATATAACAAAACATCCCAACAAAAACTTTAAAATCAAAATTATCGAAAGCGAACTTGCTTTTCAATTTGCCTATGTTCTTGACATTGTTAGCGGAATTAAGCAAGCTCTTGAAGAAGGCAAAAAACAATATGTCCTTATCCTGCCGGCACCAAATCCCAATTACGCATTAGCTGCTGAGATGATAAACAAACTCAACATTCCTTGTCATCATGTTTGGACATTCAATATGGATGAATACGCGGACGAAGACGGCAATACAGCTCCTAAAAATTGGAAAGGCGGATTTCAATATTGGATGTATCGCGACTTTTTCGACAGGATAAAACCCGAGCTTAGAATGCCCGAAAATCAAATAAATTTCCCAAACACAAAAAACGTAAACGATTATAGCAAAATGATAGAAGACATGGGCGGAGCGGATAAGTGCTATGGCGGAATCGGCTGGTGCGGGCACATTGCTTTTTTTGAGCCTCATTTAGGAAGAGATTATGTTGACAACATTGACGGCTATCTTGAGCTTGGCTCTCGAATTGTCGATTTACATTTAATCACAATATGCCAAAATTGTTTATACGCAGACGCAGGAAGTGCAGGCGACTGGTCTTGGGTTCCCCCGAAAGCTGCTACAATAGGCCCGCGAGATTTGAAAAATTCAAAATTAGTTAGCTTTTGGAACGGATTCGGTGCGGGTGAATCATACTGGCAACGTTTTATCACGAGATTAGCAGCTCACGGACCGGTAACTCCTCTCGTCCCTGCGAGCATTTTGCAAATACTTAATAGCGAGCTTATCCTCTCCGGTCCAATAGCTGACGACTGTAGCACCGAGACAAGCGAAAGAAAAGTTGAAATCAAATTTCCGGACTAAACGAAACAAAATTTTGCATATAATTCCGGAATTACAAAAATGCGAAAGCATATAAACAAGAAAAATCTAATCGACAAAACAATTGATGCTCATTCGCACATCGGCGTAATGATAAAAGCTTACGCTTCGCTAGAATATCCTTACGCACAAACAGCTGAGAATATTTATTATCATCAATTAGCGGGAAATATTGACGTAAATATCGTTTTTCCCTTCTCCGCTGACTTGTATTTTAATTTTGACAAATTAATAAAGGGGCAATTGCTGCCAGCTGACAATCCCGTTTCCTCTTCACCCTACAAACTTGAAAATCTCATGCTCATGCGAGAGATTTTCGATTATTGCCCTGAAATTTCCGGGCATTTTATTCCTTTTATCTCCGTTGACCCCGCTCGTGAAGTTAAAAATCAGCTAACGGAGATAAAAAATTTGCAAAAGCAATATCCAATATATGGCATAAAAATAAATCCGGTAGGCTGCCAATCTCATGCGGTAAAAATTATGACCGAAGGGCGTCCGTTTCTTGATTTCGCAAGAGAAAATAATATTCCCTTCATCTTTCATTCCGTTTCCGCACCTGTTGACGAATATTCGCAAGCTGATGACATTCTCAAAATCGCTGAAAAAAATCCTGACATTCGTTTCTGCCTCGCTCACACTTTACATTTCAACAAAAACCTATTGCAACGAGCAAGCGAATTGCCAAACGTCTGGACAGACACCGCTGCGTTCAAAATCCAAATTGACCTGACAATGCAATTCGTAAGCGAAAACATCATAAAACAATCGGACTTAATCGATGTAGATTATTCGGACATAACAAGCGTAATTCAAACGGTTGTAGAAATGTATCCCGACATGATAATTTGGGGCACGGACTGTCCAGCTTACACATTTCACTGCAAGCGTAAGCAAGGAAAAAACATATATCGCGACTTTAAACTTAAAGGCAGATATGAAGATGAAATAAACGTTTTAAAATCTTTACCGGAAAATTTACAAAGGAAAATCTCAAACGAAAATACTTTAAAATTCCTGTTCAGCTAAACCGTTACACAAAGGAGCTATCAAATGAGCGAAAAGCCGACAGTAACAAAACAAGATATAATCGATGGACTTAAAAAACTCGGACTAAAAGCGGGCGACAATGTTATCGTACACAGTGCACTTACAAGTTTCGGACGTGTTGAAGGCGGAGCGGAAACACTCATCGACGCATTACTTGAATTATTAACCGATAAAGGAACGCTCCTTATGCCGTGTTTTGGCTCTCAGCCACTCGACATCAAAAACACTCCGACAAATCTTGGAACTGTTCCGGAAACATTCCGCAAGCGTCCCGGCGTCCTTCGCTCAAGACACCCGCTTAGCAGCGTAGCTGCCTATGGAAAACGAGCTGAATATTACATAGAAAATCACGAAAAAAACGAATGTCCATATACGGAAGGCTCGCCCTACGTCAAATTAGCTGACGACGACGGATACATTTTGCTACTCGGCGTCGACCAAGACAGAAACACAACCCTACACAGCGTCGAAGCTCTCGCGAAAGCTCCCTATATGACACCTAAAACCGGAAAATGGATTGACGAAAACGGTAAAATCCAAGAGAAAGAATATAAATATTGTGCAGGCCCGCACCGTAATTTCATCGGCATCGACCCTTTACTCAGAAAAAAGGGAATTTGCAAAACCGGCAGAATCGGAAATTGTTTCGTTAGGCTAATGAAATCGAAAGATGTTCTTGACTTACTTGTGCCGAAGGTCAGAGAAAACCCCTTTTTATTCCTGTCCGATAGCGAAGATTATTGGGCGGGCGTATGGCAAAAGGGGCTCGTACGAAAAGTTGCACTTGAAGAATATCGCGTCAATTTAATCGTCCAAACAAGTGCTTTCGCAGACAACATTGAAGATACATTTTGGTTTGCAACCTTAGCGGGAACAAACAAACTCGAAATTGACACTGTCAACGGCAAAGACATTGCCCTGTTTAGCGACACGGAGCTTGACATACTCAAACAAATGATATCCGAACGTAATTTTTCCGTTGAACTTATCAGATGCACTCTAACTCACGCTGGCGCTTTTGAAAAATACATAAACGCAGCACAAAAACTCAACGCTCGTTCTCTCGTTCTGCCACTCGCGGGCACGATAGAGCAAATAACGGAAAAAGCCAACCTTGCAAGTCAAGCCGACCTAAATATCCTCGTCGAAAATTTGGCATTAAGCTCACCCGAAGTTTCGGAATATCTTGAAAAGCTCGACAAATCCATATTATTAGCTTTTAATCCCGCCGAATTTGCGAAAATAGGAGAATTGCCTTTTCTAAAAAGTTTTCGAACACGAACTATAAAAAAACGCATCGGCTATGTCCTTCTATCGGACATTAACAGAAACAATCAGCCAAAGCTGCCTGGCAAGGGCAAAGCGGAATTAAATGAAATAATTTCTATATTGCTCGCAAGCAGCTTTGACGACCCGATTGTTATCACGCGTTCATTCAATACAAACGACACCCCACGCCAGCTCATCGATGCTATTTGGAACATCTTTACAATCGCGGGAATAGACATAAAAACTAAAAATTAAAAACTCTTTATTCTTCGCATATCTTAGAGTTTGCAAGCTGCTCAATCATATTGCCAACTTGCATTTTGCGCTGCAAATATTTATGCCAATCGCTACAACAACCAATAACTCTATCAACGTAAAACTTCGGAAATTACTCTGTTTCATCTCGGTTCCCCAAATTCTAAATTAGCACCTGCACCTCCTTTAAAAATCATACCGGGCTAATAAGAATAAAAATGTTCCTCAGTCCATAAAGATTCCCAATCTTTTATATAGTCAACATGACCGTCACCAAAAAGATAATTCGAACCACCGTCGTGTCTTTCACTGTAACGATATAAAAATGATTCACCTCCACCATAACGATACACCCAGTGAGCCACCCCTGAATGTCGATCGCGATCACAATCACCTACAAGAAGAACGATACTCGGATTTTCACTTCTAGCTATTCTGCGAGCTGCATATCCCTGAGAACCATCAACACGTATTGAACCTGCCACATCAAGA
>CAZKNI010000372.1:0-3911 GCA_964554055.1 uncultured Phycisphaerae bacterium
TTTTTTCTTTCGAAGTTATGGGGTACGGATGAACCGAGAATCTATGTCCCCTTTCCATCCATTTATAAATTTGTTCTTTTGTTGTTTTTGTGTTCTGCATATAGATATATATTACGATATTAGCATCTATGCTATCGAGGAATGAGCAGATATCATCATCGTAATCAGGGTTTGCACCGTCTTCATCGCCGGATACGACGATTCCGGACTCAGCTGCTTCAGGCAATTGCCAAACTCTAATCATTGGCACATCTAACGCCAGTTCAATTAATCTCATAAGCAGCATCGGATGAAAATCACCTATAGGCATATGTTGAGAATGGAATTCATTAATCCAATCGGGACCAAAAAGATACGAAGGCCTACAAATATCATCTGTCGATGGCCGCCATCCTACATATCTCGGTCTTCCCTGTCTTAAATCTCTAAAACACTCAACCAAATCATATGCTACGACGATAAGCTTGCCTTTTCCGATGCTGAATTCCCATATAGCTGGCCTATCACCGGTTACTTCGGAATCGAGCTCATACATATAAGCATATATTTTTGCCGTTTCAGGTAACTTTACGCTAAAATCCTTAACGCTATAATGGTTTCCGAAGCAAAGCGTTCGCTTGCCTAACACGGGCAAAGAGTAATGGCTAAATCCGAACAGTATTGGCTTAACAAGGCGCAAATAACTTATCTTTCCGTCATCACCGTAATGAACAGTATAATCCAGACCCAGCGAGTCAAAAAATTCGCTATCCGGTCTAATTGCTATTAACGTTCCGCCTTTTTCTACAAACGATTTTAGTTTTCCTGCTTTCTCGATATTTATATCTGACGGAACGATAATCACATTAAAGGCATTTATATCGATATCTTCTGCCTCGATAATTTCTCCATATTTTCCTCCCCATATTCCGAGCATTTCATTTATATACTCCGCTTTGTCGTTGTCCGATTGGTTAACAATTCCTATCATTGCCATTTTATTATCCTTTCATAATCGGATGATGCTATTGCATGAGTCAAACTTATGCAATAACAGACGTAACGCAAAACCTCTTTATTCAGGTTAGCAATCAACAAGTCCGAGTTTTTTCCTCGTGCCACAACAGGGCTTACATTTATCCCATGTACACAAAAGAACATCATTCTGGTTCTTTATTAACTCACACACACTTTTAATCACATCTTCCCCTCGCATAAGCTGCAAGTTTGCATTAGCTATTTTCCCATCTTTTATTAATTTCTTTTTCCTAAGTTGATAAGCTGCCTTTGTCCCAAGCCACAATTCTTCAACGTCAATATATTCGTCAGGCTGATGATTTCCTCTTCTGCCACTTTCCAACGAGGGAGAATAAATATTTCGTGGTCCAAATGATATCGTAGGAATGTTAAAATAATTAGATAAGACAAATCTATCCTGTTTGGTTGTTGTTGTAATCTCAGCAGTTTTACCGGTAATTTCCTTCGGTGATTGCGACAGACATTCCGCAATTCTCTTCTCGAGTTCTTTGCAAAACTCTTCTGGAAGAGTATAAAAAGCTATAAGGAAAAATTGTCCGCTCTCGTCATGCGATTGTCTCATAATTATAGAATTATTTCTTCTGGCATTGCCTTCAAAATAGGGATGAAGAAAAAGCGACGACCGGTCCTTGCTAAATTTGGTACACATATCACTGAGTAACTTGCTATGACGTGATAAAACTGTCGAATTTTTAGGCCGTAGATAAAGGTTTGACCCTCCGAGATTTCCTATAAGAACTTGCATTCCAAGCCCGTCGAGATATAACGCTTCTTGTACCTGAACATTTTTAAGTCGCAGTCCGAGCAAAAGAGTTCCGTTTCCCACACCGTTTTCTTCATCAATAGTTGAAGCAAAAATCACTTTCTTTCTCAGGGAATTTTTTCTTTCTTGCAATGCTCTCATGATAGCAAGCATTACTGCTAATCCCCATTTATCGTCGGTGCTCCCAAGTCCCAAAATTTTGCCGTCTTGCACGCAACCGCAAAACGGATTGAAGCTCCAGTCTTCGGGACTGTTAATTTGCACCGTATCGCTATGTGCTAAAATTAACAAAGCTTCAGCATCTTCGGGACCGATTTCTCCAATAACCGTAGGCCGACCCTTATATTTTCTGTTATGCCCATAACATAATCTATGGCTGTAAAATTCAGGCACATCGTCCGCTTCAAATGTTTGTACCCTTGCTCCTGCTTGCCTCATTAAATCCGCTATCAATACCTGTAATTTTCCTTCTTCGCCACCGTGTGTAGAACTCCTGCTTGGTATCCGTACAAAACGGCAAACATCGTCAATAACCTGACTCTTATATTTTTCTTCCGAAAAGAACATTGTGTGTCCCTTTGTCATCTGTTTATTTTTTTAATAGTAAAATCCTGTTGCTATAGTTCTTAATTCATCTTCTAACGTTACCAAACTTTCTTCTAATGCAATTTCTCGTGTTTGTGCATGCAATATCCATTGTTCCGATTTTGATACGATTTCCTGTATCCATTCGCGCCTTTCCTTAAGTACATATCCGCCGAAACGAACAATATCGGGGTCGAGTATATTAACAATCAAACCCAGTCCCCAACCGAGCCAGCTGAATATTCTATCCATATAAGCCCTTACAAATGTATCGCCCACTTGCCACATCTGATAGATATATTTCATAGCTTCTCTGGGAGTGTTTAACTCTAATATCTCATAATTTAGAGATGAAGTTATACCTGTTTTCAAATCACGGATAATCCCATTTCTAATCGCTAAGCCGCTACACAATGCCTCTAAGCATCCTTTTCTGCCGCACCCGCAAAGCTCCCCATTTACATCAGCTATAATATGGCCTAACTCACCGCCTAATCCGTTTATCCCCTTAAGCAGTTGACCGTTTACAATAGAATGCCCGCTTACTCCGTCGCCAACAATATATCTTACGAGAGTATTAGGCCTTATATCTTTAACCTTCTGATATTCTGCAAGCACAACAGGCAAGGTTATTAATTTTACTGTTAATCCTGATGCCGATGATAATCTTTCACATATCGTTTCATTGGCCCAAGGTAAGACGGAACTCATAAAAACCCTGTTGCCTATTTGAACAGCATTAACCGATACCCCTAATCCGTCTATTTCCTTTTTCTTTAACTTAGCGGAATTCTGAAGTTTCTTTACTAATTTACGGATTATCTCTTCCGCTTCGTTAAGCGTATAAATATTTTTTATTAACACCTTATCTAAAGACAATATTTCAAAATTCCTGTCTAATATTGCTCCGACAATTTCAGTACCGTCAAATTTGCAGACAGCGACCTTTCCCGGCAATCTCAATCTGTAACAATGTGCGGGGCGACCTTTTCCGATGTTCTTAGTCGAATTTTTGACAATGATGCCTTTTTTTTCGAGACGGTAAAAAATACCTGAAACAGTCGATGCCGGTATTGAATAATATTCCGCCGCCTCATCTATTGTTAGCTCTTGCCTATTAGTTAACAGTGAAATTATCAGATTTTGTGATATTTTATTTTTCATTGAACACTCGCATACGAACTTTTTCCAATCTACCGTAAAATTCCAAAAAACAATTTTGTGTGAATATTATCCGTTTTGTTTTTAAGCTTATTTACAATCTTTAGGCCTCCGCTTCTTTGTGTTTCCTCACGCTACGCGTTTCGTCAAACCCTTAATTTCAGGGCTTGACGAAACGCAGCACAAAAGCTGGCTGTGCCCGCGAAAGATTTTTCGTTATTTTCAAAGCCCGTTCGCGGAGAATAGCTCGCGTTGTCGCAACAACTCTTCGCCGCGAGCAAGAACGGGCTGTGCCCGCGAAACGATATTCGTTTCATTTAAATTCATTCGCGGAGAACGATTTTCGCTATCGCAGCACTCTTCGTCGCGAGCAAGAACGGGCTGT
>CAZKNI010000373.1:0-3374 GCA_964554055.1 uncultured Phycisphaerae bacterium
AACGTTCGTCCATCTTTTGTACAAGCCATTCCAGAATCGCTTCAGCTTTATCGCTGTCGTGTACAACGGGGCACATAAGATGCGGAATATCTTTAAAACTGCTTAGCTCGACCATTTTGGGGTCAACGAGAATCATTTTTACGTTGCTTGGCCTTTGCGTCAAAAGCATAGACATAATAATAGAGTTTATGCAGACACTTTTTCCGCTGCCCGTTGTGCCTGCAATCAATAAATGCGGCATCGATGTCAAATCGAATACGAGAGGATTTCCGCTTGCGTCTTTTCCTAAGAATAGCGGTATTTCCATCGATGAAGGAACGTCGCCTGAAAGGTCAATAAGCTCTCGTAGCCTAACGGGTTGTTTGTCCAAATTCGGGACTTCGATTCCAATTGTACTTTTTCCGGGAATCGGAGCAACAACTCTTACCGAAGGGGCTTTTAATGCTCGTGCAAGGTCTTTCGAACGTTCTGCAAAACTTTGTATTTTTGTTCCCGGTGCTGGAGTGAGTTCGAACATTGTAACAACAGGGCCCGTGTCGATTTCAACGACGACAGCTTCTATTTTGAATTCGCTAAGTGTTTTTTCCAATACTCTTGCCTGTTTTCGAACACGTTCTTCATGATCTTCCGGTAGAGTATGTTTTTCATCGTTTAGCAAATCGAGCGGCGGAAGTTCCCAGTCATCATAATTTTTGACAGCGTGAGTTGCTTTTTTTGTTGGCTTTTTTTGTTCAAGCGCTCTCGAAACAAAAATTTTGGGCTCGACTTTTTCGAGTGGCTTGTTGGCTTGCTCTTCCTCTTGATGCTCGTCAATCGCCTCGAACGATTTTTCTTCCGTATCATTCCCCAAAGTTATTGATGAATTTGCAGGTGATGGCAATGCTTTTATCTTTCTTATTTTGTCTTGGGTAGGCGTTAAGTATTTAGCTGTAAATATTTGGGTGAAACTTTTGACTGTTTGTGAAATTTTTCTTAAAAATTCCGGTAAATATATTACGAGCTCGTCTGCAGCGAGGATTAACCCGACAGCTAAACTGAACAACAAAATCAGAGAAGTTCCGAACTTTGAGAAAAATTGTTGTAGAAACGAAACAATAGCAAGTCCGATAACGCCGCCTGTTCCTTCCGGTAAACCGTCTGGCCAAGCCGGTTGAACTAAAGCTAATATGCTTGAGCTGACAGCTGTCAATATTAACATTCCGATTATTCTGAATATCCAGCCGGTAAGCTTCGAGCCTGTGATTAGAACGAATGAGCAAATCGTTATAAACAAAAGCAATGGCCAAGTGCCTTGTCCGAGAAAATGAAATAAATTATATCCCAGCCAAGCGCCTACGGGCCCGCACCAGTTAGCTATTGGGTCATTATGCGGAAATGTGTTTGAGTTAGGCCAATCGCCGGGGTCAAAAGTAATGCAGCTAATCCATAAAAACAGGCAAATTATTGTTAATAAAGCCATTTTAATTAGATGAAGAAAAACAGCTCGTCTATCGAACGTTTGAATTTTCGTCTGTTTTTTGCTTTGTTTCTTTCCTTTTTTCGCCATAGGAATACTCATATTTCACGTTATTAATATTTTATAAATATGTTAATACCTGTATGTCATTATTTAGTCATTTTCATCTATGTTATATATGTGCGGGCGTACCTTCACAGTGTTAATATCGGACGCATGGGTTGATAAACTGTAGCAAAACATTGACACTCGGATATAATAAGTTAAGATAAATTAAAAACGTGAAAATAAATTTCTGAAAAAACACGAATAAACGCATATTATTAATATTTCAAATTATTTTGAAGGAGATTAAACAGTGTTAATGAACAAAAAAGTTATTGTTTTGTTGGCTTTGACGGTTGTTACGATGAATATGTTTATCGGCTGTAAATCCAAAGAGCCTAAAAAGCGTCAGCGCACGCTTCACGGAATTATTGATACAATAGACTTGAACAGCAAGACCGTATCTATGGAATGGTACAACCCCAAACGCGGACAAACGATGTTCATAGCAGGGAGGATAACAAAAGATACGGAGATATATATTGACGGAAAAATATCCGATATCACTCAGATTAAGCCCGGAGATTCGGTTATAGTCGAAGGGTATAAAAAGGGAAGCGATATTGTTGCAACAAAAGTTGATATTGTCAGAACGGCAAAATCGAAAAAAATAATGAAGCACAAGCCAACAACTCAGCCGGCCGCAAAGAAGAAATAAAAAGCAATTACCCGCTGTAAGATACAATGATATGAACGGTGTAAAGACTGCGATAGAAGAGTGTAATTTCCCCGTAATTGTAGGGCACATCAATCCTGACGCTGATTGTATTGGCTCACTTGTTGTGATGACGAGTGCATTACGAGCGTTAGGAAAGCAAGCGAATCTTGTATTACCTGTTTCAACGGTAAGCAGGAAATTTAGCTTTTTGCTTGATATTATTCCCGAAGTTGTTTGTTCCGAGGGTATAAATTTAGATGCAGATGCGTGTGATTTGATAATTGTGTTAGATACAGCTCTTAAGAATAGGATGAATTTACCTGCAGGGCTCTCGTTATCGGATATTCCGATTTGTAATATAGATCATCATTTGGGCAATGAGCTTTTCGGGCAATTCAATTGGGTTGACTCTCAAGCTTGTGCAGCTTCACAAATGTTGTATATTTTGCTGAAATCTATGAACATTGATTTGACGCCTGAACAATCGACTTTGCTTTATGCCGGATTGCATTGCGATACATGCGGATTTTCTCTTCAAGGAACGGACAAAGATGCGCTTGATGTAGCTGCTAAATTAGCTAACGACGGTGCAAATATCGGTTGGGTGTGTCAGAAATTGTATCGCAGTTTAGCTGTCAGCGAGTTTAAGTTAATGCGGATTGTTTATAAAAATACGGAGATATCGGAATGTGGAAAATTTGCATGGAGCAGCGTTACGCTTGATGAATTTGATTCGATTAACGCTTCTCCTGCAGATATAGACGAGCAGGTGTCAATTCCTCGCTCGATTGAAAGTGTGAAAATAGCTGCATTATTTAGCGAGGTACAACCGAATAAGATAAGAATAAATTTACGTGCGAATGATAATGTAAATTTGCTGCCTCTTGCCAAATCTCTTGGCGGGGGAGGACATGCACAAGCAGCGGGAATAATTACATCGGGCGAGATGTCGGATGTAATACAACGGGTCAAATTAGCTGCTGTTAAATATTTATGCAACCCAAAGACCGTTTGAGTTTTATTAATGTTAGATAATGAATTTTGGGATTTGATGAATTTATTGTAATGATAAGGGGAAAATATGTTTTTTAAGAAATCATCGCGAGCTAAAAAGGCTTTAATAATAGGGCTTGATTGTGGCGATCCGTTATTGAC
>CAZKNI010000374.1:0-4396 GCA_964554055.1 uncultured Phycisphaerae bacterium
GAACTTCTGCATTTCCTCGTCTATAAGCTTATCTATGTCATTTTCAAATTCGTAATGAAAACCGAATTTGTTGCGCACGAATTTAAACAACTTTACAACATTAGGCTGTTTAAAAAATTCCTTCACCGCTCGAGCCTTGTCTTCAACTTCACCCGAAAGGTCATTCAAAATATCATTTTCGTTAAGGAATTTCCATATCTCAAAAATCGTGCTAATTAATTTGCTCATAAAAAACAATATCAAAGACGCATGCTCAGCGATACGAATTTCCGAATCCGCTTGCTCCTGTTGAATATATGCACAGCATAACTGAAGAATGTCCAAATCACGCAACATTGTCGTAAACATAACATATCGTTTTTTCTCGAGAGGCGATAGATTATCAAAGCTCTCTTTAGGCAAGGCAAACTTCACCATTTTACATGTTTTCTTTCGCGACATATCATTCCTTATAACATTTAACATTCCGCTAACCGTTTAAACTAAACCGCTATTCTACTAAAAACGAACCTCTTTCCCAATCGGAAAAAGCTAACATGCCAATAAGCAGAGGATTTTTCTTGAATTTCTTGCTTTCCCTAATTATAATAAGTTTAATGTGCCTCCCTATCGGTGTGTTGCCATTGGGTCGAGAGGTGAGGTAAAAGGCAATAAATATAATTAGAGAGTGAGTTTAAAAATAAGAAGGGAGAGAGTATATGCACGCTAAAGCTACGCAAATTTCTTCAATTATCCTCATCGTTTTTTTGAGTACAACTGTTATTTACGGGCAAAGCTTTTTCACCTATTGGCAGAGTCCCGAGGGCAACTGGTCAGACGTCAACAATTGGGATAACGGTGAGCCCACAACAGGCGGAGGATATACCTACGTCATCAACGGGGGAACCGTACATATCACGGAACCTAATGAAGGGGTACACGAGTTATATATAGGCAACAACTCCAAAATTGAAATGAGTAGCGGCAATTTGGTTACAGGCGACCGTATAATAGTTGCTTCGACAGGTGCAGGAACTTTTATACAAACAGGAGGAACAAGCTCTATCCGTCAAATGTTATACGTAGGAAGTAGCCCGGACGGAAAAGGCGTATACCAATTGAGCGGAGGAAACTTATCTGTTTATAAGGAGCAAATAGGCTCGGGCGGAGAAGGTGAATTCATACACACAGCAGGGTCTCATAGCTTAACTTCTGACTTAACAATAGGATACAATGCTCACGGAGTATATAGGCTTAGCGGCACAGGCACAATTAACATGAATAAAGTGTATATCGGAAAACAAGCTATAGGCGAGTTTTACCAAAACAGCGGAACAAGCAATATAACGGAATTATCCCTCGGACAGACACAATCGGGAACATATACACAATCAGGCGGGCAAAATACTGTAAAATACATGACGATACAAAATACAGGCACTTACAAATATAGCGGCGGAACACTCCACATCGATAATGGCTTGAATTTAAAAGGAAATTTTGACCTTGACAATCAAGACGTAACTGTTTCCTGCGGAAATGCAATAATCAATTTAGCTGACGGAAATGTTTTGAATGCAGGAGCGGGAACACTCGAAGTCGGCCAAAATTCGCTAACAATATATTCCGCCGGCCATCACCCTTCTACTCTATTCGGTACATTTTATACACAAGGGCTTATACACGAAAAAGGAACAACTCTCATCGTAAATTCCGGACAGGGATTTGCAGGAACAGGTATAATAGACGACCCCGTCGATTGTTCCGGGACAATAACAGCTGCTATCGGACAATCTATCAATATCAATAATCACATTATTGTTCGTCAAAACGGAAATGTAAATCTCGGTGAAGCCACTTTTAAAGAGGATAACGGTACGAGTAAGGTTCTCAGCGGTTCGTTTTCCGTCGCAAACGAAATTATTGCTGACAGAGGCACGGGCTCTTTCATACAAGACGGCGGAACTCACAGAGTCGAAGAAAATTTCAGACTTGCAGCTAATTCCAATTCACATGGAAGCTACGAATTAAATGCAGGCACATTTTCCGTTATGAATGAGTTCATTGCAGGATATAGGGGAACAGGAATATTTACGCAAAACGGCGGAACTCATAATGTTTCATACGAGATGAAACTTGGCATTAGCTCCTACGCAGAAGCTACCTATAATCTCAACAGCGGCGAGTTATCCTCCTATGCTGAATACATAGGATATGGCTATCACAGCATAGGTACGTTTAATCAAAACGGAGGAATTAACAACGCAAGTTGGCTTACTGTTGGCTCGGAATATGGAAGCAACGGAACATACAATTTATTTGATGGCGACCTAACGGTAAATAATCGAGAATACATAGGAAGAAACGGCGGAACAGGAGAGCTGCCACAAAGCGGAGGAACAAACCGAACAGGCATACTTTACATCGGATTCACAAGTACAAGCCACGGAACCTATACTCTCAGCGGGTCGGGCGGCCTCGAAGCAAACAATGCATATATAGGTTATCGTGGCACAGGAACATTCAATCAGCAAGGAGGCACGAATGAAGTCAACGATTTGTTATATATAGGATACTGGAGCGGGTCTAACGGAACATATACAATCTCCGGAGGAGAATTAATAGCTGAAAATTTATACGTGGGCAAAGAAGGTAATGCTACTTTTAGTATCGAAAACGCTATCACAAATATTACGGTCTCAAAATTGCTTAGCTTTGGCCCGAATGCAATATTCAATGCTGTCGAAGGTTCTGTCATACACATGACCGGTTCAAATCTTGAAAACGCATCCACAAACCCAACAAATCTTGCAGGCATGGAAAATCTTACGCTTATTTTTGAAGGCGGAGCTACCGATATCGATTTATTTGAGGTTGCAGGAGAGGACATGGGACTCGTCGACCCTGACGGCTGGACTTCCAACTTTGCTCTCGATACTCTTATCATAGGCGGAAATGATATCGGACAAGTACGACTCGCAGACAATTTTGACAATCAACCTAATTGGAACGGAAGCGAAGCATTGTACGTAGATACTTTAATTTTGGGAGCAGGTTCGTTACTCGACCTTAACGGATTAAATCTTTATTATCGGAGTGCTTCAATCGACCCGTCAGCTGTTATTTTGTATAATGGCGGAATGCTAATACCTGAACCGACATCAATTTCATTAATGTTATGTATAATTGCAGCATTTATTCATAAACGTAATAAAGCTTAATCTCTTAAACTTAATAAAACTTTTATGCAAGATAAGACTATTAAATTATAGGACGCTATATGTTCTATAATTTATGCTAAAAATTTGCAAATAAATTATCTTATCACTCCCGCATACTCTGCCGATATTTAAACAACAACATGATATAGGGTCAATTTAATTATTTAACGGTTTTATATCGGGGAGACAAAAAAATGCTGCAGGAATTTAATGTAAAATTTAACAACTTCTTATTGTCATTATCAGATGCCATAGACATTGCAAGTTTTAGAATAGCGTCTCATCAAATGCGAACAGCTTTTATCGCATGGAAACTCGCCCAAGCGGCAAATTTGCCCAAAAAACCAATCGAACGAATATATTTAGCCGCCTTGTTACACGATATCGGTGCATTATCGCTCGAAGAAAAAGTTCAGCTACATGTCGGATTTGAAGAAATAAACGTTGATACGCATTGTATCCTCGGAGAAGCATTATTTGAGTTGTCTCCTTTATTTAAGCCATCTGCAAAAATTATCCGCTATCATCATACCGCATGGGAAAATTGGCACGAACCCCTTGATAATCCCGATGTGATAGAATCACAAATCGTCTATCTTGCGGATATTATCGAGAGAGCAATCAATAGAGATGTATATATTCTACATCAAACAGAAGAACTTAATTCACATGTTGCCTCTCTAAGTAATACAGAAATTCATCATGACCTTGTTGATGTTTTTATGCAAATCTCTCATCAAGAAGACTTTTGGCTCGATTTGGTTTCACCTCGTTTGTATTCTCTCTTATTACATTTTGGTCCTTTCAGAAGACTTGAAATCGGGGAACAAGATATATACTCAATAGCATCCATTTTCAGCCATTTAATCGATTTTAAATCGAGATTTACAGCCACTCATTCAACAGGAGTTTCTCAATGTGCAATTATGTTATCACAATATTTGGGGTTAACCGATTCTGAAACTTTGCAAATGGAAATAGCGGGAAATCTTCACGACCTTGGAAAACTTGCTGTTCCCAACTCAATCCTCGAAAAACAAGGAAAACTTACAAAAGAAGAATTCGCTGTGATTAAGCAACACACATATTTCACATATACGGTATTAAATACAATAGGCGGATTAGGTGTAATACCGGAATGGGCGGCATTTCATCATGAAAAACTCGACGGCTCCGGATACCCCTTCCACATATCA
>CAZKNI010000375.1:0-6857 GCA_964554055.1 uncultured Phycisphaerae bacterium
CACTCAAGCTGAGCAATTCGGTATCGAATATTTATATGATAAGCTTTGCAAGGTTGATGCGCTAACAGCTCAGCGTGTACATCGTAATGATTTAAAACGTATTATTCGTGCCCTTGAGGTGTACGAGCTAACAGGCAGAGCCATCAGTTCCTTTCAAAGCCAATTTGGTCAGCTTAGAGAAGATTATGATATGTTATTTTTGGGATTACGTTATCAAAAAGAGTCTCTCAATAAACGTATTAACGCAAGAGTTAAAAAAATGATAGAAATTGGCCTCGTAGATGAAGTGCGTAGATTATATCATCGTAATCCGCCTTTGAGTCCTCAAGCTCGCGATGCGGTCGGATACGCAGAATTAATAAAACATTTCGAAGGACAATGGGATATAACGAAAGCTATTGAGAAAATTAAAATCAATACGCGCAGGCTTGCCAAACATCAGCGAACATGGTTCAAGCGTATGTCTTATATATATTGGCTTGATGTCGATGTTGATGTCGATGTCGATACGAATCCGCTTGATTTGCTTCCTCGATTTATTGAAATTATAGAATCTTGGCTTGAAGGTTCGAAAATCGAAGCTAATAGCCGTTATCAATAGCAAATTAAATAATAATTTCATTTTATTTGGCGAAATGTTTATTTTATGAACAAAAGCGGATAGAATAAAATAATAATGGATAATTTTGTGTAAGGTACTCGTATGAGTTGGGAAATGAAAGAACAAACGGAAGATAAGCAACAAACCGATAGAAACGGAAACGGAGATAATCGCAACAATAGCGTTAACAATGATAATGACAAAGAAGAAATAAAGCGGAATATCGGAAACGAACAATCCCCGGATAATTCCGAAGATAGGAAATTGCAACAACTTGAACTTGAAAAAGATAGCAAACCTAAACAAAAGCCCCCTATTCCGCCGCCTGTAAAAATTCCGCGAGGCGGATTGAGTTGGATTGTATTTCTTTTATTGGCATTGCTTACAGTTGCCTTATTGAGCAGAAGCTATAATAAGCCGACTGTTCTCGATATAACGCAATTTTATGCTTATCTTAACAACAAACAGGTCGAGCAGGTTATTATAAGAGACGGCAGCATAGGAGGCAAGCTTCGCACGCTTACGGGGCAAAAGCCGGGCAGTTCTGCGGAATTCGAAGTCAAATTGCCTCGTGAGACAACACATGCTCCGGAGTTTATAGAATCGCTCAGAAAACAATGTGATGCAACCGGAACATCTTTGCGATATGAACCGTCCGACAATTTATTCATTCAAGTCTTTGTTCCGTTGATACCTTGGCTGCTGATATTCGGCTTTATTTGGTTTTTCATTTTCAGGCAGATACGAAATACAGCTGGCGGAGCTGGAATGTTAGGAAGTTTCGGGAGGAGCAGGCACAAGCTTATTTCAAAGGAGCGAACGGGCGTTACTTTCGAGGACGTAGCGGGAATCGACGAAGCGGAAGAAGAAGTCAAAGAGATAATAGAATTTTTAAGGAATCCTAAGAAATTTCAAAAGTTAGGCGGCAGAATTCCTCGAGGCGTGCTTCTTATAGGTGAGCCGGGTTGTGGAAAAACGCTGCTTGCGAAAGCGATAGCTGGCGAAGCGGACGTGCCTTTTTATTCGATAAGCGGTTCGGATTTTGTGGAAATGTTCGTAGGCGTAGGCGCCTCACGTGTTAGAGATTTATTTTCGCAAGCAAAAGCGAATGCGCCGTGTATTATATTTTTGGACGAAATAGATGCCGTCGGCAGAAAAAGAGGCGTCGGATTTAATGGAGGCGGACATGATGAACGGGAGCAAACGCTTAACGCTATTCTCGTTGAAATGGACGGATTTGACAGTTCCGATCAGGTAATTGTAATTGCTGCAACAAACAGGGGCGATATCCTCGACCCTGCATTGACGCGTCCCGGTCGATTTGACAGGCAGATATATGTTCCCTTGCCTGACATAAAGGGACGATATGAAATTTTGAAAGTACATGCGAAGAAAATCAAAGTTGCGCCCGATGTCGATTTTTGGCGAATTGCTCGTGGAACGCCTATGTTCAGCGGTGCAGATTTAGCAGCTATTATAAATGAAGCAGCGATAGCTGCTACAATGGCGGGTAAAGAGTATGTAGAAACCGAAGATATCGAAGAGGC
The DNA here is from genome assembly GCA_964554055.1 of uncultured Phycisphaerae bacterium. GTDB lineage: Bacteria > Planctomycetota > Phycisphaerae > JAAYCJ01 > JAAYCJ01 > S014-18. The sequence continues at coordinate 2,149 of CAZKNI010000375.1, forward strand.
ACGCGATAAAGTCAGATGGGGCAGAGCTAAAAAATCTCGAGTGATAGACGAACGTGAAAAGAAGGTAATTGCCTATCATGAGGCAGGCCATGCTCTTATTTCGGAAATGGTCGAAGGCGCCGATCCGCTTCATAAGGTAAGCATTATTCCGCGAGCACAAGCTGGCGGAATGACGATGATGTTGCCCGAAACGGATAGGCATATATACACAAAAAAATATATATCAGCTCAGCTTCGTGTTTTATTAGGAGGAAGAGTGGCTGAGGAATTGGCCTGCGAGGATATTTCGAGCGGTGCTTCCGACGATATCAAACGAGCATCACAGTTGGCAAGGACAATGGTTTGCGAATGGGGGATGTCCGAGCGGATAGGCCCGATTAGATTCGGTTCCGATAATCAAATTCCTTGGCCTGTTGACGGCGCGTCTTCGAAGACTTATTCCGATAAGACAGCGGAAACGATAGACGCCGAAATTGCAAATTTGGTTAAACGTGCTTATGACGATTCAAAAAGGATAATTCAACAAAATATAGATAAGCTTGAAGCCCTTGCACAAGCATTACTCAAATATGAAACGCTCGAAGCTGACGAAGTCAAGAGAATAATTTCCGGTCAGCCTATACACAAGCCTACGGTTAACGATTTGCTCGATAGCGAAGCAAATAACATCATCGATTCGGTTGAAATTTCTTCTTCGGACGAGAATACGGAAAATAAGGAATAGAGTGTCGATGCTGACGAAGTAAATTTTAATTGACAATTAGTAGCACTTATGTACTTTTATTATAATATAAATATATTCACGGTTACAAATGTAATAAAAACATAATATCATAATATACTGAAAACGGGAATATAAAAGTGAGTTACAATCCTCCTACAATATCGGAACAAGCCAAAAAAATGGCGGAGAAGTTTTTCGAGCATGCCAGTACGGTAGCTGATACGCATAATTACGATTATGCGATAGAGCTTTATATTCAAGGTCTTTCAAAAAATCCGGAAGCTGTCGATACGGGGCACAAACCGTTACGGGAAATTTCCGTCAGGCGAAAAGTTGCAGGAGGCAAAAAGCCCGGACTTATTGAAGCGATAAAGCACGGTACGGGGAAAAAAGACCCTATCGAAGCTATGTTAAATGCGGAATATTTACTTGCAAAAGACCCGCTTAACGTAAATTACATTGAGGCTCTTGTCAAAAATGCCGACAAAGCTGAGCTGCCCGAGACATTAAGATGGGCGATTGATGTCTTTCTTGAGCTTGCACGGCAAAAACCTAACGCCAATAGGCTTCTCGCGATAAAAAATTATTCGGAAAAGCTTGGCGATTATTATGACAAACTTGATAGGCCCGATATAGCTATCGAGTGTTATCAAAAGGGCCTCGATGCCCTTGAAGCGGGCATACAAGCAGGATTAGGCGATAAGTATGATTTTGTCGGAATTCAGCGAGACCTTGCCGGAAAGCTAACAATTCTTCGCGGGAAATACGAACGGGCGGGCGATTTCAGAGACTCCGTGAAAGATGCTGATGCTCAAAAGGAATTGCAAGACAAGGCAAAGGTTGTCAAAGGCGAAGAGCTTTTGACACAAATGATAGAAAAAGCCAGAGCTGAACTTGAGCGTAACCCCGACGTTACCGGCAAAATAAATGCTCTTATCGATTTGCTTCTTCAGCGGGGTCAGCCTGAAGATGAAAAAGAAGCTATCGAAATTCTTGAAAGCGCTTATAAGAGAAGCAAACAATATAATTATAAAATGCGAGCTGACGATGTTCGTATCAGGCAGCTTAACCGAGAAGTAAGACGATTAAAAGAGGCTTTGGAAAGCAATCCCGGCAACGAGGAACTCAAATCGCAGCTTAAGCAAGCAGCTCAAAAACTGGAGCAATTTGAGCTTGGAATTTTCGCAGAAAGAGTTAAACAATATCCGACAGATAACAAACTCAAGTTCGAATATGGCAAAAGGCTTTTCAAAGCTAAAAAATTTGATGAAGCTATTCCTATGTTTCAAGAAGCTTCTTCCGACCCGCGATTTGCCGTTCGTGCAAAATATTACATCGGCGCGTGTTTCTATTATAAGGGCTGGCATCAACAAGCAATCGATATCTTGCAGGAAGCTATTGAAAGTTACGAAACAACGGGCGATAGCATAAGTAAGGAAATGAATTATATTCTCGGTCGAGCTCTTGAAGATTCCGGCCAAACGGAGCAAGCTCTTAAGGTTTATAGCAAGTTGATTCAATGGGATTATAATTATCGTGATGTCAAAGCTCGTATTGATGCTTTACAGCGGACAAAGGAAAATTAGGAGAAATCGCTATGCCTCGATTGTTACATTTTGTTTTTGCAATATTGTGTTCTCCCGCGGTTATGGCATTTGCAGCTGCGGATGATATGCCGAAGGACAAATTAATTCCGGAACAGAGTATAGCTCTTCCCTGGATTGTAGGTTTTGGAATCCTCGCTTGCATATTGATAGCGGGGTTTAAACATCCCGGCAGAACACATCTCGATTAATTACTCTCATAAATTATTTGGAGGTACGTAAACATGAAAAATCTTGTTCTTATTCTTTTGATTGCCATTAATTTGTTATTAGCCGGCATTTTAATTTACAAAACAATAGACTTGCCTCAAGCTAAGGCTCAGCCAATAGGTTTATCAGGAAATTATTTAATGGTTAGCGGTGCAATCCTCGGGACAAAATCCGACGCGGTCTATATTGTAGATCTCGAACAGCGTAAACTTCATGCGTTACATTACGAACGTTCGACTCGGCGTGTTACGCATCAGGGTACGCGTGATCTTACTCAAGACCTTGCAGGAAGCAACATCAGAATAAGGCCAGCTAGGCGAACGAGGCGTCCGAGGAGAAGATGATAAGGCGTTATCGTGAAACGAGATTTTATTTTTCCTTGAATTTCCTTAAAAAGGGAGCTTGATATGAACGGAAAAAATATTACAATAATATGCTTATTCATTAGCAGTTTAATATTGCTTACGCTTTTGACAATTACACAGATATTCATATCGCCGACGCCTGTATTCGCAGGAAGCATGCAAGCCAGCGGTGGCGATTATATCGCTACAATTGCCCGAACATCTCAGGGCGAAGAAGTATTATGGCTGCTTGATTGCAGAACGAAAACGATAGGAATATATCAATACGACAATAGCTCTCGCATGCTTGAGCTTCGTACGACGTTTACTGTAAAGGAGCTTGGCGAGTAACTCGAGTTGCAATATATGTCGGATATAATTACAATATAAATAATAATTGCACGATACGAATATGTATGTGCTTTTGAGGTTTTGACGATATTAAGCCAGCGTAGCTCAATTGGCAGAGCAGCGGTTTTGTAAACCGCAGGTTATCGGTTCGAGTCCGATCGCTGGCTTTTGCTTTTGAGTTATATAGCATACAATTACTTTAAGCGTGAACATTACATTCCTGTTGACATTTATACGTGCGGGAATTAGCATTTATTAGCGTTAAGGAAAGCGGATGTGGCGGAATTGGCAGACGCGCTGGCTTCAGGTGCCAGTGGGCATTACGCCCGTGGAGGTTCGAATCCTCTCATCCGCATTATTATCTCGCATTGTTATCTTGTATTGTTATTTTATTCCGTTTGTATTTTGTATTTTGCTTGTTTTGTTTATGTTCTTTTGTTTTTTATTGTTATCCCGTTTATCTGCGATTGCTATTCGACCGTAACGCTTTTAGCTAAATTTCGAGGTTTATCGATATTACAGCCGCGAAGTACCGCAACATGATAAGCAAGCAGCTGAAGAGGAACAACAGTGAGTAAAGGTTCAAGCGGCTCAAGTGTTTCGGGTACTTCAAATACGTAATCGCATTTTTTCGCTAATTGGGAATCGCCCTTTGTTATGACAGCTGCAACTTTTCCGCCGCGAGCCTTGACTTCTTCGATATTACCTAAAATTTTATCGTATTGGCTTGAATGTGTCGCGATAAAGACAGCTGGCATGCCGGGATTTACAAGAGCAATAGGTCCGTGTTTCATTTCTGCAGCGGGCATTCCTTCCGCATGTACATAGCTGATTTCCTTTATCTTCAACGCTCCTTCAAGAGCGACAGGATAATTGTATCCCCTGCCAAGATAAAGCCAATGCTCACATTCGAATAATTCGTTTGCAACTTGTTTTATTTCGTTCGAATGGCCAAGAACTTCTTCAATTTGCTCGGGAATCTGCTCGAGGGCACGAATGAAATTTTCAAAATTACTCTGAGACAAATGCCTACGTCGCCCGAGATATGCGCCTAACATAGCGAGAACAGCTATTTGGCCAGTAAAAGCTTTCGTGCTCGCAACACCGATTTCCGGGCCTACGTGAAGATATATCCCCGCATCTGTTTCTCGTGCTATCGTTGAGCCGACCGTATTGACAATTCCGATAGCTAATGCCCCCTTTTCTTTCGCTTCGCGAAGCGCCGCGAGAGTATCTGCCGTTTCACCCGATTGGCTTATTGCACATATCACCGAACCGTCTTCGATAATCGGATTGCGATAGCGAAATTCACTCGAATATTCCGTCTCGGACGGAATGCGTCCAAGCTCTTCAAAAATATATTCTCCGATTAGCCCTGCGTGCCAAGCTGTTCCGCAAGCTGTGAAGATAAATCGTTTAGCTCGTGCAAGCTCGCGAGTATAAGTTGCAATTCCTCCAAGATATATTGCTCCTTCG
>CAZKNI010000376.1:0-3612 GCA_964554055.1 uncultured Phycisphaerae bacterium
GATAAATGTAAGCAGCCTTATAAGCCAAGAATCGACAAATTACCCGACGGAATTACACTTGAAAATGAGAAAATGCTATATCATTCGCTCGGATGCGAATATTGCAGGCATACTGGCTTTAAAGGTCGAACGGGAATATTCGAACTCGTTACGATGACAGACAAATTAAGGGAGGCGATTATAGCAAGAATTCCCGAACATCAAATTACGGAAATCGCAATTCAAGAAGGAATGAACAGATTAATCGATGACGGTTGGCGCAAAGTCAAATCGGGAATTACAACGATTGAAGAAGTCCTGCGGGTAACAGCTGAATTGTAATAAATGTTTCCTAGAGCTATGTCCGAACTAATAAATCTTCCAATTCTACCAAATCACCGTCAGGCGGAAATTTTAGAGCATTTTCCGTACGTCTTGGCTTTACGATTTTTGCAGGAACGCCAACAACGGTAACATCCGGAGGAACATCCTTTATCACAACTGCTCCCGCCCCTACAACGGCATCGGTACCTATACGCAGATTTTGAATAATTGTAGCACCTATTCCGACGAACGCTCCGCTTTCAACAATTACACGCCCAGCTAATTTGGCTCCCGGACAAATATGCGCGGAATTCGCAATTATAGATTCATGATCGACAATACATCCTGTATTCAAAATAACCGAATTTCCTATTTGGCAATGTGCGCAAACGACAACACCTGCCGCTATTACGATATTTTTTCCCAGAGTAGCTGTGGAAGCTATATTAGCTGACGGATGAATTGCATTTATCAGTTCAACATTAGCGGATGATAGCATTTCTGCAAAGCTTCGCCTGATTCTGCAATCGCCGATAGCGACAATAGCTCCAAAATCGTTATGAGAGTCAGCTAATTCCTCTATTTTGGAAAAATCTCCTACAACTTGTATGCCATCAACATATTTGCCCCATAATTGCGAATTGTTGTCAATAAAACCGATTGGCTTATATTGTCCTGCTGAACGAATAATATCAAGTACGACTCTTCCGTGTCCGCCAGCTCCGATTATAGCTATTTCTTTCATAATTTACTCTTCCGCGACATTTTTTGTTATGCAAATAGCTTTCCCTATATATCTATTTCGTATAAATTATGCTAAAATCTTGCGTTTTTTTCATATCGATTAGAGTTAACGACCGATAAATATTACTTAAAATCAAATTTTATATCCGAGTGTCTCTAAAGAACGTCCGATATATTACCGATAAACATCTATATAAAAGGAGTTTCTTGCTAAAAAAAGTTGTAAATATGGAAAAAATGAGTAGAATATTGAATTTGTATTAATAAATATTCTCAAAGAATATCGGACTATTATTTTCAAAATAACAAACGTTTGTAATTCATCACGGCAATTTAGAGGAGAATTTTCAGTGCGAACACGGGAACTGGTAGCAAGTTTGTCATTATTAGCTATTATCGCTATTATCGGTGGATGCAATTCTATCTGGAACGGTTGGCTTGACCCAAGCCAAGTGGGACGTTTCAAAGAAAAATCAGTTACAATGGACCTGAGACGCAGCATAAGTATAGCTGATGAACCTGAAATAAATATTGATGCGAGTGAGCCTACGGAAAAGGACCTTAAAGTTATATACAAAGATTATGTTTTGCGCGCAGGCGATATAATTGACATAAGCATTTTTGAACTTTTAATTCCGGGTACTCCTTGGGTCGAAACACGACAAATATCACAAGAGGGATTTATAACTCTGCCACAAGTCAGGCAAGATATACTCGCAAAAGGAAAAACTGCACGTGAATTGCAGAAATTTATAGCTAGAATTCTTCAGGAAGAACAAATTTTGACAGACCCTATCGTTACGGTTCTTGTAAGAGAAGCACGAGGCAGAATATATAATATATTAGGAGCGGTTGGAGCTCCGGGAAGCAACATTATTCCCAGACCGGACTTTCGTGTTCTTGATGCATTAGCAGCTGCTGGCGGAGTTTCTCCGGTTGGCGGCCCTAAACAGCCGACGGTAAAAGAGATATACATTTTCCGAAATTCAAGTACAAGTACTGATAATAATGAAAATTCAGCTTCTTCCGATATATCGGAACAGAGTAACCTTTCGATTTTATTTGGAGGAGTCAATGCTCAGCCTGTTCGTGAGCCGGGGCATTGGATATGGGTAAATGGCGAATGGAAATTTGTAAAAGACGTTCAAACAACAAAGCCGTCCGCAACTCAACCCGAGATAGCTGAAAAGTCAACGACAGCTCCCGCGGATAAGTCAAAAAGTCCTACAAAAGAGCAAAAAACAACAACGGAAGCTGAAAAATGGGAAAAATTAGCCAGTACCCTTCCGACTCGACGAACAATTGTAATTCCGCTTGATAAACTCGAACAAGGCGACCCGAGATATAATGTTGTTATCAGAGAAGGTGATACAATTTGGGTTCCCAGACCCATGGAAGGCGAGTTTTACATAATGGGTAACGTGCTTAGGCCAGGCGTATATTCCCTTACCGGACGTGAGATTACATTGAGGCAAGCAATATCAGCTGCTGGCGGATTAGGTCCCATTGCCGACCCAAGCAGATGCGAATTAATTAGACGAATAGGAGGCAATCAGGAACAGATTGTAAAAGTTAACTTGGATGCCATTTTTGCGGGAAAAGAACCGGATATAATATTAAAGCCTGACGATATAATTAATGTGGGCACAAATCCCGCGATGCCCTTCCTTGCTGTCATCAGAAATGCTTTTCGCTTAACTTACGGTTTTGGATTTGTTTATGACAGGAACTTTGCCGATATAGATTCATACGAAGGACAGCAAAACCCTGTTGACAGACGGCGAAATGAACGATTACGAAGATTTGGATTTTAAGTTATTTTAACACTTAGCGGTTAAGCAAAACATTATTACAACCGATAACGCAATTTGTCGTATTAGATAATAGAGGATATAAAATTAAGAAATACACAACGCAGATTTAAAAAAATGAAATTATCTGTCATATAGAGAATCTTTGATGGAAGAGAAGGAAAATTCGATACAGCAAATAAAAGAAAAACAAGATGAGACAAACGCTTCTTCCGCTCGAAAGAGACGTGCGCGAAAGTCAATTAGTGTTTCATGGTCGGAAATCCTCACGCCCGAACGATGGCTTAAGATAATCGTTATAAGTGTGCTTTTCTTTTTATTATTTCGACATGATATACACCGAATGATAAAAATATGGATAAATGACGGCAATTGGTCACATGGATTTATAATTCCCTTGTTTAGCTTATATTTCCTTCATCAGAGAAAAGAACAATTGCTCAACGTCGAATACAAAACAAATTGGCTCGGATTAATTTTGATTGTATTATGCGTCACGGTATATATTGCGAGTATATATCCTCTTAAAATGGGATATCCGCGATTATTAGCTCTTTTAGGAACATTATTCGGAATTGTTTTGCTTTGTTGTGGCTGGAAGGTCATAAAAATAACTTGGCTTCCGATTCTGTTCTTATTTTTTGCTTTACCGTTGCCCACACGAATATATGTGTGGCTGACTCTGCCTATGAGGCATTGGGCATCTCAAGTTGCAGCTGCTTTTCTTAACATTTTGCCAAACACAGATGCGACC
>CAZKNI010000377.1:0-3103 GCA_964554055.1 uncultured Phycisphaerae bacterium
AGCAGCTTTATTGGAACATGCAACGCTGAGAAGCGAGTGAAACGAACAAAAGCCCGCACGAAGCTTAACAACGTCATTGCGAGCGAGTCAAACCCTAAAACCGAAAAGCGTTTCATATTAAAACAAAAGCCTTAATCCTAAAAGTTTCAGCATATCACAACAAACTTTTAATCTTGAAGTTTTAGGGCTTAATGAAGGCAGCAAAAAATGCAAGAAACGCTGCGAGCAAAAAGTCCTCATTCCGAATATGGAACACTGGGAACGGGCTGACTTTCAATCGCACGCTGAAACTCTTTCTCCGGAACCCATTCGACATTAATTTTTCCGTTCATAAATATCAAAACATGCCGCCACGGAACGTGAATATTGAACAAACTCTTGTGAGGATGTGAACAATATGCTATTATCATCCCGTTTTGCAATCTACTTTTTCCGAATCCGATAAAACGATATGTATAATGAGACACGCCATACCGTCCGTGCTTAAAATCTAACACTTCTAATACAGGTGGCAACTGATGATATTTAGAATAATATTCATTCAACGCATTTGCCAGTCGAACTGATGCTTTATAGCAATCGATGCGTTGAGGCCAAGAGCGGTACCACATCATAAATAATATTAGCGCAACAGCTGTTGTAAGTGCCAAAATAGTTCCCCGAACAATATCAATCCTTCTGCGCTTTAGCCTTCTATAATCGCCGCCCGTAATTATATCGGTTTGACTTGTCTTTTCATCGTTCATTGTATTTTCTCTTTCACATATATAATTTATACCTTTTCTGCAAATAGAGTCAAAGAAGAAACGTCAACAATTTTCACTTTTATTATTTGTCCGATAAGCTCTTCAGCTCCTTCAAAAACCGTTATTTTGTCGTCAACCGTTCTGCCGGACAATTGTATGCTTCTTTTCTCCGATAAAGACATTTTCCCTCGCTTGGATATTCCTTCGACGAGCACGTCAAGTTGTTTTCCTATCAACGCTCGATTATTCTCGAGTGCAATTTCATCTTGTAACTCTTGCAGTTCGATAAATCTTCGAGTCTTTACTTCATCTGATATTTCTTCTGTGAATTTCTTTTCCGCTAATGTCCCTTCTCTAATCGAATATTTGAATATAAAGCAGTTTTTATATTTTATTTGTTTTACAAGCTCAAGCGTCCGCTGATGATCTTCTTCGCTTTCTTCCGGAAAGCCGACAATAAAATCGCCCGCGATGCTTATTCCCTTTACTTTTTTGCGAGCTGTCTCAATTAATTCTATATATTGCTCAACGGAATATTTTCTGTTCATTAATTTCAATATTCTATTTGACCCGTGCTGAGCGGGAATATGCAAATATGGGCAAATACGTTTAAGCTCTGCCATTGCATCGAATATTTCTTCCGAAAAATCCGCTGGATAAGACGTAATAAATCTTATTCGCGGGATAGAACAGCTTTCGTGCACTCGATATAAGAGTTCCGCTAATGTTATGACTTGTCCGTTTTCCGTAAAACGATAAGAATTTACCGTCTGACCCAATAGCGTAACTTCTTGAACACCCGCTTCGTCAAGCTGTTGTATTTCCGAAACAATAGCGCTAGGACAGCGTGACTGTTCAGGCCCTCTTACATAAGGAACAATACAATAAGAACAAAACTTATTACAGCCTCGCTGAATACGGACAAATGCCTGTTTTTGTTTATTCTCGATAATCCTATTAGCTTCGAAATCTTCAAGCCTGTCGGGATACGATTCTCGCCCCGAGCGAATAGCACGAAAATCACTCACCGCTATTTGCTGTTTTCCATAAGCACACTCGATAAGTTTTGCCAATCGGCCAAGCTCACCCGGGCCACAAATAACATCAACGTATTTCGCACGAGTACGTATATATTCCGGACTGCGTTGGGCGAAACAACCGATAATTGCTATTATTTCCGGACGTCCGAATTTACAACGAAGATGATTCAAGTGCCCTAATTTGCTGAGAGCTTTTAGTTCAGCGTGTTTGCGCACCGAACACGTATTGATAATGGCAATATCAGCTTCTCGTACTGTCGCAGCTTCTTTAAGCTCAGCTTTTATCAAGAGTCCCGCTACAAGCTCGCTATCAAGCTTATTCATCTGACAGCCGAGAGTTTCTATATAAAAACTTTTACCTTTTATCATTCCGCAATCCTAAATCATTAATCATATTAGCTAAAAGCGACATCTAATATCATCATCACAACAAACCCCAACATTGTTCCCAGCGTTACAATATCCGTATTGCCGCTCCGTTGCGATTCCGGTATAAGTTCTTCGACAACGACAAATATCATTGCTCCTGCAGCAAAGGCAAGGGCATAAGGCAAGATAGGCTTTGCTATTAGCACAGCACCCGCTCCTACGACAGCTGATATTGGCTCGACAATAGCGGAAAGCTGGCCGTACCAAAAACTCTTAGCTCTCGATAGCCCTTCACGTCTTAACGGAACGGATACTGCAAATCCTTCGGGAAAATTTTGTATCCCGATACCGATAGCTAGCGCAATTGCTCCCGAAAGCGTCGCAGACGGCAAACCCGCTGCTGTTGCGCCAAACGCAACCCCTATTGCCATTCCTTCCGGAATATTATGAAGCGTAATTGCCAACACTAAAAGCGTGCTCCGACGCCAAGAAGTTTTTATTCCTTCTGCTTCTTCATCGGAAAATCCCTGATGCAAATGTGGCAATATTCTATCGATTATCCGCAAAAAAATTCCGCCTAACATAAACCCGAATGCTGCGGGAAACCAAACAGGCATCGATAAATTTTCTGACATTTCTATTGCAGGAGCGAGCAGCGACCAATAGCTTGCCGCTATCATAACACCTGCTGCAAATCCTAACATACAATCAAGCATTTTCCTGCTGACTTCTTTTGCCGTAAATACAGCGCTCGCTCCCAATGCCGTTATAAGCCACGTAAACACACCTGCTATCAACGCTTGAAATACGGGATTTAATTCTTTAAAATAGTCCGCCATTCCAATTTACCTTCCGCGTTATCATCTGTTAACTGTAATAACAACACCTATCAGCCGTCAAGTTCATTCATGGAAATAATTCACATATCCTTTCAGCTTCTCATTCTAG
>CAZKNI010000378.1:0-3790 GCA_964554055.1 uncultured Phycisphaerae bacterium
GAAACCCTAATCAATCCTAACGATTCCATAGAAAGAATCAGAAATCTCTCTATATCCGACAAGAATTTCCTATGGAAAAACATAGAAAAGCATTTCATTGCTCCGAGAAAATCTGCATTTTCTTCTAAGATTTCCTATAGACTTTCCTGGATTATTCCTAAGATTATCTCTACAAGTCTCTATACACCCGCATATTTCTTTTGGCAAAATCCCGAAATAAAAATTTCTTAAAAATTATTTTGGCTTGTAACATGCAATATCGCAGACACTTACAAAACCCCTCAAACTTTCTCGCAATGTAAAATTTGGCATCTTAGGATTTGTGTGTCATCTTTACCTGCGGAAAGACCCGACAGACGGGTCAAAACAAAAATTCGGAAATTTGAAAATTCAAAATAAAAAAATCGAAAACAAGAAAAAATCATATTCGAGACAAATATCATGTTACCTGCAAAAAAAATCGAAATAGAAAACGACATCGAAAACAAAGAATCGAACACAGGAGATAACGGGCGATTTTCCTTCCGTAATGCACAGCATAGCCAGATTGGCCGGAGCCCTTCACAACCCTTGCATATCTCAGGCCAGTTCGACTGTAATACGCAAACGCCCGAGCTACACGACGGAACACTCGACTTAAATCGGCAAATTAAGCTGACGAGAATCCGTCAACAGTACGACCTGGCTATGCTGCGCCATGCCTTCAGAAATTTCCTTACTAAAAACAACAAGTATGACAACGAAGACGATGAAAATGAGAATAAAAACGAAAATAACAATAAGCAACTCATCGACACATTACGCAGCGTTTCCTCTTCGGAACTCAATCAGCTTGTATCTGCTGTTGTAAGAATGCACGATGACGAACGAGAATTATTAGGTATCAAGCCCCCGGATGAGAAAGACAATGAAGAACAAGAATATAAATACCTCGAACAGCTTTCGGTCTCACAACTCATTGAACTCTGCTATAAAGAAGGAATTGCTCCGCCACATCTCTGTAAAGCTCAATACAAAGAAGAAGATTCTAATAACCCTAGCCAAGAAGGACCCTTGGGTATTCCTGACTAATTTTTGCTATACGCTCGACAGCCATGACTCAAAAAATCCTATTAAGCTCTTTCCCAATCGAACATATTTACGCCAGCTAACACAACTTTGGCTCGATAATCCTTTGCTTGTCGTCGCAAAATCAAGACAAATGTTAGCAACTTGGCTATTCGTCTCCCTATATCTTTGGCAAGCGATTACTCAACCGGCAAGCCTTATCTTTTTACAATCGAAAAGAGAAGAAGATGCTATCGGAAATTATAATGCCGCTACAGGCCTACTCGGAAGAACTCGTTTCATTCTGGAACATCTGCCATCGAAATTAAAACCGCGATACAAGACTTCTTCAAATAAAATCGAATTTATTGACAATCACAGTACAATCTGGGCTATTCCGCAAGGCCCTGATATTTTAAGGCAACATACAGCTGCCGGAATTCTTTCGGATGAAATGGCTTTTCAATACAAAGCGGAAGAAGCATATACAGCTGCCATTCCTACAATCGAAAACGGAGGAAGATTTACAGCTGTCTCGACAGCAAACCCGGGATTCTTTCAAAAACTCTTTCTCGACAGTTTATAAGAACAACTTTAAACGGTAATAAAATTGTCTAATTTATCGAAAATAGAACATTAGAACATCAAATTTTGAAAAACAAATAGCAATGAAAGAAACAAAAAATTCTGCTTTTGAAATTCGAAAATGCAAATCGGGATTCATCGCTGTACGAGTACATTACTCAATCGACCCGAAACTTTGGCCCGCTGAGAGAATCGCTTCGATTAAATCCGCTATTCCGGGTTGGCGATGGCAAAAAGAATACGAAATCGACTTTAACGCTCGTGGAGGACAAAAAGTGTACGATTGCTTCGACCCGCTAATACACGTCGGGATTCCCGAAATCGACATAGACGCCTGCCCTCGTTATAAAGTCATCGATCACGGAAGACGCAATCCGACAGCGTGTCTTTGGTGGGCTGAAGACAGAAAATCGAAAATCATTTTCTTCTATCGTGAATATTATCAACCGAATGCAACAATCGCAGAACATTCTCGAAACATATTAGCTCTTGAAAGGAAAAACGAAACTCGTATGACACTTATCGACCCTTCAACACATAAACGACTCGACACCAGTTCGACGACGATAGCTGACGAATATACACGATACGGAATAAAAACAGTCGCTGCCGATAATAATCTATCTGCAGGAATTGAAGAAGTTTCGTCCGCTTTGCTGGCAAGTCTTGCTCGCTGGTCTATTGAAAATCATACAATTCACAATTATTTCGAACAACGCTTAATAAACAAGCAACGACTTTTCGTCATCGCTGAACAACGAGCTGTCTATTTTCATCCTTCGATGACAAATACAATTAGAGAATTGACTCAGCTTTCTTGGGAGCAATCAGCTGACAACGATGCAAACAAGCCGTTATGCGAAAGAATTGTAAACGTTGACGATCATGCAGCTGACTGTGTCAGATATGCCTTGCTTAGGCCGAGAATTCGACAGCACGGCATAAGAGCGAAAAATATTAAACGAATATGAAAAAGGAGCAAAAAATCGATGAACATTTTGACAGCTATTAAAAATTATTTCGCGGAAAATAATGCCTCTTCGAAAAAGAAACAATTATTAGCTGAATTCGATACAATCAAACGCCGAGCTAATTTCTTTCAATCCATAATAAACAACATACTTGAAAATCCCGATGAAATTCTCAGCAAATATGCCCCCAACGAAGGAATCGAGCTTTATCGCAAAATGGAATCGTCCGACCCTGTAATAGCGTCCGCAATCGGAACACGAAAATCAGCTATTCTTAATCGTTCGTGGACAATCATTGACAATGGCTGCGATGCTGAAATCAGCAATTATGTGCGTCAACTGTTCGAGCGAATCTCCGATTTTCATCAAACAATCGAACAAGCTCTCGATGCTCTTATTACCGGTTTCATTCCTTTGGAAATATTCTGGACGGTGCACAATCAGTTTTGGTTCATCGAAAAAATCGTTGCTCGCAACCCATCGGATTATTGTTTCGATTACAAAGGCAATCTCCGTCTGCTTACAAAAGACAATCCTATTGAAGGTCAGCCGACGCCTGCAATGAAATTTATCATACATCGTCATCGCGGCTCGTCAGCTAACCCGTACGGGATAAGTGTGCTTCGTTCGTTATATTGGCCTGTAACATTTAGCAGAGCCGGCTGGAAATGGTGGGCAACAGCTATCGAGAAATACGGAATGCCGATAATAACAGCTACATTTCCCGAATCGGCATCGAGCGAAGAACAAGCAAAATTCGAACAATTCGTAAAATCGCTTCAAGCGTATTCTTGGTCGGTCGTTCCGGAAGGATTTCTTATCGATTTGCACGAGACAAAACGGGCAACAGGCGACGATTATTTGCCTTTTCTCGAATATGCCGACACGAAAAAGTTTCAGGTCATTTTAGGTCAAAATCTCACATCGGAAGTTACATCGCGAGGCTCAAGGGCACAAGCGGAAATTCATAATTACGTCAGGCATGATATTGTATTAGCTGATGCAGCGAATCTCGAAAATACAATAAACAATCAGCTAATAGCAACAGCTGTCAAGCTTAATTTCGGTCAAGTTAATCCTGTGCCGAAATTTAAAATAACAACGAGTCCGGCTTATGATATCGAAAAGCTTGCACGAACGTATGATATACTCTCGAAACACATCAATATAAGCGAAAAATATCTTCA
>CAZKNI010000379.1:0-3695 GCA_964554055.1 uncultured Phycisphaerae bacterium
CTATCGTCAACGAGATTAATATCCTCGAACACAAACATAAGTTTCCGTATCTCTTCAACAAGCTCAGGGTCGGCATTCTCAAGCTGTTCTAATATCGCCTTCTCTGTTGACCGATCCGCCAAGTTTAAAATCTCGGCAACGGTTTCAACCCCGCCAGCTTTTTCAAATGTCTGAGAAACAATATCGGAAAGCCTGCTTTCCAGTCCCTTTTCCACTTCGCGAATAACTTCGGGATTTGTATGCTCCATTCGGGCTATGCGCATTACAACTTCAAGCTGTTTATCTTGATTCAATCCCGCCAATATTTCACTCGCCTTATCCGGATGCAAATGGGACAATATCAAAGCTATCGTCTGAGGATGCTCATCTTGAATAAAAGTAAGCAAATTATCGCTTTCAGCCTTCTGTAAAAAAGAAAACGGAGTAGCGTTTACGGTTTGCTCTATTTGTTCCATAATATTTTCAGCTTCTTCTTTGGGAAGCGACTTTTCTAATAACTTCTTAGCCAACAAAATTCCCCCCTGTTCAGCATACGATTGTGCAAGAGCAAGATTATAAAATTCCTCTACAATTTTGTTACATATTTCAGGAGGAACATTTTCCAGCGAAGCGATTTCCTTCGTAACTTCTTCTACCGCATCTCTGTCAAGCCTCTTAAGAATCTCAGCAGCTGCCTCTTCAGGTAAGCTAAGCAACAAAATTGCCGCTTTTTGCACACCCGTTATATCCTTGCTGTCTCTTATAACTGCTGGCATAACTTAATTCCTCTTTTCTACTTATCTTTTTTAATCCATTGCTTAATAAGAGCTGCTGCACCTGCAGGATCTTCTTTAACTAATGTTGACACTTGCTCCGACATCTTCTTTGTCCGAACCGTATCTTCGTCAACTTCTATAGCCTGCAAAAATCCGTCCGTCGTTTCCGCCTCTCCGACAGGCCCTTCATCTATCTCAAGCGGAGGAGGAGGCTCATTCCTATTTGAACTCTTCTCTACATCGGGAACGGCAATACTCGCTGTTGTCGCCTTCTTGAGAGTCATCAACACCATTAACAGCGAACTAAAAACTAATACAATTAATCCCAAAGGTTTCGCATACTGAGACAAACCGTTAATCGTAGAAACAGGATTGCTATTAGCTAAAGCAGCTGTCCCTTCTACTGGATGTGTATCGTAAAACCAACTTACTTCAACTAATTTCGGATTCGTTGTATTTATAATAGGCATAACTTTTTTGCGAATATCGTCTAATTGAGCGACTATTATAGGCTTCAAATCCGCCTCACTCGGCGTTTCTGTCTTTCCGGTTTGTTTCTTGTATATTTCCTCGAAATAACTGTGAGGAATATTAATTGTAGCTCTAATTGTCTTTACGGTACCCGCTAAATTATGCTTGATAATTGTCGTAACATCACGCTTACCTTCATACTCCGTCTCCGATTCCGTTTTAGACGTTTTATTTACTTTAGGCTGCGCCGCAGGAACAGAAAGACCGGTATTAGGCCTAACTCCAGGTTCTCCCGACAGTTGTGGCTCTTCTGAAACATCTTCTATATTATGCTCTCGAGAAACAACAGGCTCTCCGTATTTCTGCTCTTGCGTTTGAATCGTTTCGGTTTCCAACTCCACAAAAACCCCTACAAGCGCATTAGGTATCCCTAACACATCTCTTATCTTCTGACCGAAATGCTGCTCATATCGTCTACGAGTCTCTAACACATCTGCTGTAAATAAAGAATCTTCCTTGGAAACACGATACGGAATTCCATTTGCTACAATTCGAACTCTATCGCGTGCAAGACGATTGACTGCTCCGGAAACAAGGTCTGCTACTGCTTCTATCACTTTACGAGAGGGCTTAACTCCGGGCTGCATTTGAAGATAAACCGAAGCCGACGGGTCGGAACTCGGCCCCCCGGAAAGCAACCGCTTGCTACCGGTATTAATAATTACATGCGCCTCACGAACGCCATCCATTAATCGAATCACTTGTGCCAAACGCTGCTCTCGTGCAAGCTGCCAACGCCTACGCCTGTCTTCCGCAGGAAGCCACATATCACTCTTCAATATCAAATTACGCCAACCCTCGGAAACATCATTGGGCAACGCACTGGCCAACTGTAAACGGGCAAGCAACCTGTTTTGGTCCTGCCTCCTAACATAAATCTTTCCGTTTTCGACCTTATACTTAACATCCCACATATCAAGACGATTTTCTATATTAGCCAATTGAGTATCGTCAAACGTCTGATCCAATAACGGAATCATCTCGGGCTTAGCTGTCCAAAATATCGTCCACACAGACGATATCGCTATCAACATCACCAAAAGGACATAAACAAGCTTTTGACTTGTTGTAAGAGAAAAAAAATGTTCCCTTACCTGTGCAAGAGCTTTTTTAATAAAATCCATATTCGCCTACCTCACATCTTGCTAAAATTTATCCCGAAACATATCTGCTACAACATCAACGACAATAAAAAACTCCCTCATGTCTCGGAACTCTTATAAAAACACTTTTTATACCCGATTTACGGTATTGCCGACCGTTACAAACGAATAATTTTCCTCTATTCTTATTTCAAATACTCTTGTCCGATTCTCAGCAAACTCGATTGTTGTCAAAAATTAAAAACGTTAACATTTCTATTCAATTACACAATTCCCTATAAACATCATCTTTTACATTCGCATATTTCGTATTTCCGTATAAGCGTTCACCAGTTGATTGCGTATCTGCATCATCAATGAAAATGCAATATCCGCTTTTTTCACAGCTGAGAAAACTTCCGCAACATTATCTGTCTGACCCGTTGCCAATTTTTCCGTTGCATTTTGTGCTTCCTGCTGCAACTTATTTACCTGCTCCAAGCTATCCATCAATAACTGTTTGAAATCCTTTCCGCCGGATTTCTCTACCGATTCCTTTCCTCCGATATTATTGCCAAGCGTTTTTCCTATTCCGCCTGTTGACAAAGAATTCAATTTATCTACCATTTTATCACTCCCGAAAAGAAGCAATTTTTAAAAATTACATAGCTATTCGTCGATAATAAAACAATCGCAATCATCCTAAAATCCTTAATGCACTCGTTATCATCGACTTACTTAAATCATAAGACGCCAAATTTGCTTCATAAGCACGAACCGCTTCTATTGCATCCACTTGCTCTAATGCCAAATCGATATTAGGGTATCTTACATATCCTTTATAAGGCCCTTTCTTTATTGCGTCCTTATGACCGGGATCATATTTCAACTTGAACTCGGACATATCTTTTTGAATTTTAGCTACCTTTACTCCCATCTGCGAATTTTCGGCGCCACCCTCTTGAAAAACAACAAAGCGCCTTCGATAAGGAATAGCTCTGCCTTGCTCATCTTCCGTAACTTCCGACATCGCAATATTGCCAGCGATTACATCCATTCGCACCCGCTGTGCTATCAAGCCGGACTTACTTATATCAAGCGACGAAAACATAGCTTATTTTATCTCCAATCCAATTCTAAAAGTCCCAAAATAACCAAATCAAAAATTAAAGCCTCAAAGCTATCGCACGCTCAAGCAATGCATATCTGCTGCGAAGCAACTCTACGGAAACATTATGCAAAATCGCATTTTCGGTAGCATTCGTTATCTGTTTCTCTATGCTACGATTATTCTTGTCGTGAAAAACCAAATATTGTTTATAAAAGT
>CAZKNI010000380.1:0-2531 GCA_964554055.1 uncultured Phycisphaerae bacterium
CTGGTCCGTAGCAGCTATTACAGCAGAAGGGCGATGTTGCATACTCGCAAATTTTAGCCCCGCAAGTTTACCTGATTGTAGATATAATCCTATATCGAGAATCCACTCGGGATTTATTTCCAGTCTAGCTTCAGTCATTGCTTTTTTGTATCCGAGTAAACGCCTATGAAAAGCTTCTTCTGTTTGAGACAATCTGGCACCTACAAAGGCGATTTTGGTATGTCCTAAAGCCAATAGGTGACTTACTGCTTGCCTTGCTCCTCCTTCGTCGTCGCACATAACGGACGTTGCATATTCGGAACAGTAATCTCTGCCCAATAGGATGATTGGCAGTTTATTTTCAGCTAAATCTTCATATTCTTGCTCTTCGGGAATATGTACATAAAGAATAGCGCCATCAATGCCATAAGCTTTTATTTCTTTAAGGACATCCCCTAAAGGTTGATGATATATAAGATTGTGTAAAAATAACTTATAGCCGTGAGTAGCAGCTGTTCTTGCAATTGCCCAGACTCGTTCCATTCCGAATATATCGACATAAACGTTTTCAGATGGGTGGGGCGGGTTTATAACAAATGCAATTGTTTTTGTTTTGCTTCCCACGAGTCCGCGAGCGAGCGGATTTGGATAATAGCCTAATTCATTAGCAACTTTTTTAATTTTTTGACGAGTCTTTTCGCCTATTCTTCCGCTATCTCTCAGCGCCAAACTTACGCTTGCAGGCGAGATATTGACTTTTTTCGCGATGTCATAAATAGTGACAGCCATTTCAGTTCTTCATTATATAAATAATATTCTAATATCCTGCTTAATCGGTTAATTTAACTAAAATATACCGTATTATTAGCTGTATGTCAAGTGTTTTGTATTAAAAAGCTAAACTTTTGACATGATTTTTATTTATACGTAGCTATTCATAATATTAATTTTTGTTCAAATAATTTGTTGCCTTTGTAACTTATTGTAATACAATATGATAGACGTATGTTATTTCGCGGGATTTTCCGGTGATTTTGAGCTTGATTAATCCATTAACCTATGATATATTTGTCATATTGATATATGATTTGCCTTTGTTGTTTGTGTAAGTGTATTTTAAACAAACGATTACGTTATATGTTTATTGAGGAGCACGATAATGCAAGGAGAAAAAATACGACAAAAACTTCGTTCCGGTCAGCGTGTTTACGGCACGCATATCGTAAGCTTAGGAAATCCTGTCGATGCAAGAATGCGAGCGGAAATCGAAATGGATTTTGTATTTATATGTGCAGAGCATATGCCGATAGACCGAACCGAAATATCTATGATGTGCCAATTCTATTCAGCTTTGGGAATATCGCCAATGGTGCGAATTCCGTATCCAGCTGCTCATTGGGCGAGCATGTTTTTGGATGCCGGGGCTCAAGGAATTGTGGCGCCTTATGTGGAAACCGTCGAACAAGTGAAGGAACTCGTCGGAGCTGTCAGATATAGGCCTATCAAGGGTAAATTCTTAGATGATATTCTTGCAGGTACACGCGAGCCTACGCCCAAGCTTAAAGCGTATCTCGATAATTGGAATCGAAATAATTATTTGATAATAGGAATTGAAAGCGTCGAAGCCATCAATAAGCTCGAAGAACTTATTGATGATGACGGTGTTGACGGAGTTTTTCTTGGCCCGCACGATATTACATGCTCGATGGAAATACCGGAAGAATACGACAATCCAAAGTTTATCGATACGATAAAAGACATAATAAAACGATGTAGAAAATTGAGTAAAGGTGTAGGGTTGCACGGCGATTTGACAAATTATCTCGATACAGAATTGAATTTTGTTCTGGACAAGTCTGATATACGTTGGGTTCGAGATACACTCAACAGAGAATTTGAGACGCTCAGAAAACGTTTCGGTGATACATATCAACGATGGAGCGAAACGGAGATAGCGACTGTCAAACAATGTATCGTCTGAAAAATTGCAATTGCTCGAAAGATTTAAAAATGTATAAGGGAGCGAATAATGTCTAAAATAGTCGTTGTTGACGGATATACGCTTAATCCGGGAGATTTAAGCTGGGCTGAACTCGAGTCGTTGGGACAATGCGATATATACGACAGAACGCCGAGAGACAAAGTAATACAACGATGTAAAGGCGCCGATATTATTGTTACAAACAAAGTTGTTTTCGATAAAGAAATCATAGATGCGCTGCCTGACCTGAAATGTATAAGTGTCATAGCTACCGGATATAATGTTATCGATGTCAAATATGCAAGAGAAAAGGGAATAATTGTTACAAACGTGCCTACCTATGGCACACAATCGGTAGCGCAGATGACATTTGCATTGCTTTTAGAGCTTGCTCATCATGTAGGATATCATAGCGAGACAGTGAAATCCGGAAAATGGTCGAGATGTGAAGATTTTTGTTATTGGGATAAGCCATTAATTGAGTTGGCAGGTTTAACAATGGGGCTCATCGGTTTTGGCCGTATCGGTCAAACTGTTGCGAAACTTGCACAAGCATTTGGGATGAATGTTA
>CAZKNI010000381.1:0-6193 GCA_964554055.1 uncultured Phycisphaerae bacterium
AATAGGCTTTAACAAATCTTTCGGTATATCGGTCTGCAATACTGCCAAATCGTATTCTGGAGATACCCCGACAACTTTCGCCTTATAAGAATTTTCCCCCTGATGAACTTCGATTCTATCAGCCTGATAAACAACATGATAATTCGTAACAATATATCCGTTCGAATCGATTATCACACCGCTTCCCAAACCGACACGAGCTTCGGGCTTAGGATTGGGAAATTGAAAAAAATGTTTAGGCAAGTCATTATCCGGAAAGAACTTTCGAAGTATATCATCGTCAAATGGCAATTGTCTCATCTTAGGTTTTACAACTTTAGTTGCTGTTATATGCACGACCGAACTATTTACTCGCTGAGCTACATTATTAAACACTCTGCTCAAGCTTTCGATAACAGCTATATCCGAGGACTTCAAAGCGGGAACGGGCTTATCCACTCCAGCCAACTTGTCCTTAGCGACGGAATTTTCTTTAGCTTGAATATCGATAGGCGGATACAAAACGTAAACCCCCAGGATAATTCCTGCAAAAATACCTATCAGCAAGCCGATAATTGTTGAGCGTGAAAATTTCATAATATTTTCCTCCCGTTTCTCTCGTTTATAATATTTACAACTCCATATTTGATTTGATTGTCAAATAATAAATCATATTTAAACACAAATATAACATTATGATTATATTACGAATAAAAATTATAAAATGTTCCGCACAAAAAAGACAGGAAATATTTTTTTAATAAGACAAATCCGCCAACAGCTTAATTTACTTTCATTATAATCAATTTCTAATCCGCTCGGATAAGCATCAAGTAGCACAACCGGTATCTGCGTATCAAACCCCCTTCGGAAGTAAAATTGGCAAGTCCTTTGCTTATTGTCAAACGGCTCAATCCAAATGTTCTTTCCCCAAATAATGCCCGTTACTTTCTGCAAATCACTCTTTTTAAGAAAAACAGCTTTGCCCCTTAATTTTCAGCAAATTGCAATAATATGTCGATATTCGCACCAAAAAATCCGAAATTCGATTTCGGGCATTGACACCGCGAAACGAAAAATTAATGTCAAATTTCACTTGACACCTCACAAGCAATCTTGTAGAAACAAAATTCAGCTCTCTGTCATTTCGGGTTATTTCACTGTTGTCATTTTACGTCCTCTTTTCAAAAAAAGGAGAAAGCCATGCGAGTAATTGTTGTCAAAGATGCTAAAGAAATGGGTAAACGTGCCGCTCAACTAATTGTCGATGATATGAAGGCACATGCAACTTATGTACTCGGTTTAGCTACCGGCTCAACGCCTTTGCCCTTATACAATGAATTCATTCGGCTACACAAAGAAGAAGGACTCGATTTTTCTACCGTAATTACTTTTAATCTGGACGAATATGTAGGACTCGCTCCGGATCACCCTGAAAGTTATCATTATTTTATGTGGGAAAATCTATTTAAACACATCAACATCAATCCGAAATTAACTCACGTACCGGAAGGAAACATTCCCTATCAAACGCCCGAAGATATCAAGAAAATCCAAGAAGTTTGCGACCAATACGAGCAAATGATAGATGACGTAGGCGGAATAGATTATCAAGTACTCGGAATAGGCAGCAACGGCCATATAGGATTTAATGAGCCCGGCTCTTCGCTCGGCTCGCTTACGAGAATTAAAACTCTATCGGAACGAACGCGCAAAGACAATGCAAGATTTTTTGACGGCAATATAGACCTCGTCCCTCAATATGCTATAACAATGGGTATAGGAACGATTTTAAAAGCAAGAAAGGTCGTTTTGCTTGCAACGGGCGAGGGAAAAGCGGATGCTATCAAAGCAGCTCTCGAAGGACCTGTAACAGCAATGTGCCCCGCATCGGCACTTCAGCTACACCGATTCTCAACATTCGTAATCGACGAAGCAGCTGCAAGTAAACTGACTCTCGAAACATACGAACACGGTTAAAATCCGATACGGACAAATATTTAAAATCACATAGGAAAATATTGAAAAATGACAAGCAAATTATCGCTCAGCCAAATAGAGCGAATAATGGAGGATATTTTATCACCGAAACTCGCACAAAGCTGGGATAATGTCGGCTTGCTTGTTGGCAACCCGGAACAAAAAATAGAACGCATTTTATTTTGTATCGATTTAACCGAAAAGGTATTGCAAGAGGCGAAGGCAAAACAAGTTCAACTGATTTTTGCTTATCATCCGCCAATATTCGACCCGTTAAAAAATATTCGAAATGACACTCAGCCAATAATATTTTCCGCTATTCGAAATAATATCGCGATATATTCCATTCATACAGCTCTTGATGTCATCGATGGCGGAACTTCCGACGTACTTGCCGATACAATCGAGCTTGAAAATCGCAGAGCAATCGAAATAATCGATAATGCCGACGAAAAAACTTTTAAACTCGTTATTTTTGTTCCTATCGATGCCGTCAACAAAGTTGCCAACGCTATATTTAATGCCGGCGCGGGGAAAATCGGAGAATACACTCATTGTAGCTTTCGTGCTGAAGGCACGGGAACTTTTCTGGCAAGCCCGCATTCAAATCCGGCAATAGGACGAAAAGGAAACTTGGAACAAATCAAAGAAGTCAGGCTCGAAACACTCGTACATCAAAACAATATTTCACACGTAATACAAGCAATGCTGAAAGCACATCCCTATGAAACGCCCGCATTCGATATTTACCCGCGAGAAAACATTCCCCGAAAACAAATAGGGCTCGGACGAATCGGAACACTTAAAAAATCCGATACACTCTTATCAATAGCCAAAACAATAAAACGAAAAACGGGACTAAAACATCTCATCGTTTCAGATGCCAAAAAACAGAAAATCCGAACAGCTGCTTGCTGTCCGGGCGCATGCGGAAAATTCGCTGAACAATTAGCTGGCAAAATAGATTTATTCGTTACCGGAGAAATGAGACATCACTCTGCTCTTTATCTTGCAAAACACGGAACAAGTGTGATATGCCTCGGACACGGAAATTCGGAACGCATCGCTCTGCCTTATTTATGCAAAATGCTCAAACAAAACATCAAACTGAAAAAACTAAAATTCATTATCAGCAAAAAAGATATTGACCCTCTGCAAATAATGTAACACGTAAACAATCATTCAACATCCTGCTCTTTTTCTTTATTGTTCTGTTCCTTTTCCGATTGTTCATCAAGCTTATCATCTTGAGAAGAGTTTCGAGAATCCGAAGGCAAATTAAGCTCGGGAACTTTCGGCAAATCATTCAGACTTCCAAGCCCGAACACTTGCAAAAATCGTTTTGTCGTCCCATACAACATAGGCCTGCCAAGCTCTTCCGCTCTGCCCACGATTTTTATCAAACCCTTTTCCAACAGCGAACGAATTATCTCGCCACATGCAACGCCTCGTATCGCTTCTATCTCTGCTCGAACAACAGGCTGCTTATATGCAACAACAGCGAGAGTTTCAAGAGCTGCCGACGAAAGCTTATTTTCCGCACGCACTTTATAAAGCCTCTGCAAATAAGGAGCAAATTCCGGCCGAGTCATCATCTGATATCCGCCCGCTATCTCTTCTATCTTAAAAGACGTTCCTATTTGGGCATAAGATTCATTTAACTTTGCGACAAGTCGGCGTATCTCTTTCGAACCTAAAATCCCTATAATGGACGCAAGCTTACTCGCAGAAACAGGGCCATCCGACGAAAACAAAATTGCTTCGATTATCTGTTCATTCGTAATCGTCTCATCATTCTCTTGATTTCCTTCAACAAGATGCAATTCCGGTTTATGCTCTTGCAGCTGAGATTGCTCTCCGTTCAACGCATGCTCTCGATTATCTTGTTTTTGATTATCAACAATAGCGTCATTATTTTCATAAGCGTTTACATCTTCATCGTTACTCACATTCGGCGTAACATCATTTACATTTGCATCGTCCATTATTCGCTATTTTCCTTTCCTAATCTTTAAATTGCTTGAATCCCTGCGCTATCGGCATACGCCTGCCCGAGCCAAATGCTCGAGAAGTTACCTTTAATCCGATAGATGCCTGTTTGCGTTTATATTCATTTTTGTCAACGGTAACAATAACTTTTTTGACTGTCTCAGCGTCAAATCCCGCGGATATTATCTCCTCCGCCGATTTTTCTTCCTCTATATACATTTTCAAAATCGGATCAAGAATCTCATAAGGCGGCAAAGAATCCTGATCGGTCTGATTGGGTCTAAGCTCTGCTGACGGAGGCTTGACAAGAACATTGCGAGGAATAATTTCTTTTTCGTGATTGATAAATTTTGCAATCTCATATACAAGTGTCTTAGGAACATCGTTTATCACTGACAATCCGCCAGCCATATCGCCATAAAGAGTACAATATCCCATTGCTAACTCACTCTTGTTGCCCGTGCTCAATACGAGATATCCAAACTTATTCGACATAGCCATTAATATCGTACCCCGAATCCTTGCTTGTATATTTTCCTCTGTAACATCAGCTTCTCTGCCTGCAAAGATTTCTCGCAAGCTAACATCAAACGCTTGTCGAATAGAATCTATCGGCACAACGGAAAAATCAATTTTCAAATTCTCAGCAAGCTCACGGGCGTCGGACAAACTCGATGGCGAATTATACTCCGATGGCATTGCAATTCCGTGAACATATTCCGAACCCAATGCCTCAACTGCAAGAGCAGCTACGAGAGAAGAATCTATCCCGCCGGAAAGACCTATCACAACACCCTTTCGAAATCCACACTTATTGACATAATCACGCAATCCGAGCACAAGAGCATTTTTCACAGACTCGACATTTTCATACACAGGCTCAATTCTGCTGTTGATATCGCCATTCAAATCGACAAACAACAAATCCTCTTCAAAACTCTTAGCACGAGCAATCAGCTGACCGGAAGACGAATATACACAACTCATACCGTCAAATATCAATTCGTCGTTGCCCCCGACCTGATTTACATAAACAAGAGGCAATTGATAACGTTTAGCGTGCTCGCTTAAAAGCCTATTGCGTACCTTATGCGTATCGACAACAAAAGGAGAAGCAGCTACATTAACAAATATTTCCGCACCCTCCGCTGCCATTGTTGCTATCGGGTCATAATGATACAAAACCCTGCCGATAACGTCCTGAAGTGTCCATAAATCCTCGCAAATACTTATCCCTATTTTCCGACTTGATACACGAGCAAGCGTAATCATAGGGCCGGGCTCAAAATATCTCTGCTCGTCAAAAACATCGTAATTAGGCAACAACGATTTATGATGTACACTCAAAATTCGACCCCCGGAAATAACAGCCACCGAATTATACAAATTCTTACCGGTATGCAATGTATTGCGTTGAATACATCCAATCATCGCTGTTATTCCATCGGGAATATTTTGGGAAATGAAACTCAAAGCTTCGAGATTCTTCTCAATCAAGCGAGGCTTAAGCAAAAGGTCGCGAGGAGGATACCCCACAAGAGCAAGTTCCGGAAAAATAACAAGATTCGCATTTCCTTTTTTAGCTTCTCGAACATTCCGTAATATCTTTTCCGTATTGCCTTCGATGTCGCCAACAACAGGATTAATTTGCGCCAATGCAAATTTCATATCAAGCTATCCTTTAAAAAGCATCTATTATATGCTCCGTGCGGACAATTTCCACTCCATGCCGGAGAAATCCCTCCAAAACACTTTGTCCGACAGAAGCATCGACAGCAGCTATCGCATCACTAATAACACATACGTTTTTACTCATTTGCATAAGCCCGTCAACAGCTGCCCGTACACAATAATCCGTCGCAACTCCACATACTAAAAATTTATCCGCATCTATTTTCTCCAATAACTTCTTAGCTAAAGGATTATCGAATACGCTAAATGTCCGTTTCTCAAAAATTATTTGGCGATACTCTTCGAAAATAGACCCATCAATATCTTCCTCTGCCCTTACAATCTTATGCTTATCAACAAGTGTTTCGGATATTTTTTTCTGCCCTTCCGTTCCCTTAATGCAATGAGCGGGAAACTCCTTAAATTCAACATCGTCAACTTCGTGAGCATCGACCGAAGAAATAATCGGAACGTTATTCCTGTCAGCCCAACGAAACAGTCTATGTAAATTGGGAATTATTTTTTCCGCTCCATGTACATACAAAGCCCCTTCCGGCATAATAAAATCAACCTG
>CAZKNI010000382.1:0-5806 GCA_964554055.1 uncultured Phycisphaerae bacterium
GTCTAGAACTTCAAACCTGAACTTCCTCGCCCAACCGGTACAGCCGAACAACTCGCATACGACACAATGATTTCGCCCTTCACATTTTGTTTTTGTTTCGGTTGGGTCGCAGGCACAGCCGCCCAAGCCACGCACCAGAACTTCGAATCACCAACGAAGGCTGCCAAGAATACCGGTTTCGCGTACGCAATCGTTGTTTCCATTTATACCGCCGGTCCTGATAGGTGTAACCGCTTTCAGCTTTACATCCATAAATCCTACCCCTGTGTCCTGCAACTATTACAGCTTAAACAACCCGATGGACAGCTAATCGCCTATGGAAAAATTGAAATATCACCTTCGCTGCCAATCGATGTTTCCCCGTACAGGAAAGAATCCTATACTATAATCGCCATATTATAATGTTTAATCATAACATGTCAAAGTTAAAATAAAAAATTCCAAAACAATTTAGGCACCGAAAACCCCAAACATAAAGTTTTGTTATAATTGACAAATTGCAAGAAAATTAAAATTATAGATTGCCTTGCCCCCCCTGCAACTTCTCTGCAGAAAATCACTCATAATGAAAAATAACGCATAAACACACAAATTATCATCCGCAAAGCTATATATTGAAAGAGCAGACTCAACCTATTTGTCGTTCTCGTTTAGCTCAAGCTTTTTGAATAAAACTTGCGGCTTATTAATCGGCTGACCCGCAGGAAGCGGAACGTTAGCTTCCGCCCACTCGAAGCATCTCGGAATTTCCAAATTCAACATGTTAGCTGACTTTTCAGCGGCAAACGGTAAAAACGGATTCATTACCGTCGTGAGTGTCTTCAATGTCTGTAAACAGACGTTAATCGTTACCGCACAATCTTCAATATTCTCTTTGCGAGTAATCCAGGGTGTCTTTGCATCGAAATATTTGTTAGCTGTCCTTGCAGCTGACATCAATTCATTCAAAGCGGCTTTGAATGAAAATTTTTCTATCAGCGAGCCAACTCTATCCGGCAATTGATTCAAAAATTCAAGATGTTGACGGTCGATATCTTGCATATTGTCAGCTGACGGAACTTTTCCGTCGAAATATTTTTGTGTAAAAGTTAATGTGCGATGAAAGAAATTGCCAAGAGCTGAAACAAGCTCTTCATTGTTGCGTCTGACAAACTCATCGAAACTGAACGCTGTCCTCTGCGTTTCCGGTGCAATAGCTGTCAGATAATATCTCAACGGGTCGGGGTCAAACTCTTTTAGATATTCGTGTATCCATATCGCAGTTCCCCTACTCTTCGAAATTTTTTCTTCCTCTTTGCCGGGAAATTTTATATTAAGAAAACAATTCGCTACAACATAACTAGGCAACTGATATGTTCCTTCAGCCATCAACATAGCAGGCCAAATTATCGTATGAAAAACAGTGTTGTCTTCTCCGATAAAATGAATTATCTCGGAATCTTCACTCTTCCAATACTCTTGATATTTTTCCCAATCTCCGAAAAGCTGTTGGCAGAGCCTTGCGGTAAACGATACGTATCCAATCGGAGCGTCAAACCAAACGTAAAGCACTTTGCCCTTCGCATCGGGATCATCAAGCGGAACCGGTACGCCCCACTCCAAGTCTCGCGTAATCGAACGTGCAGGCAACGACTGTTCGAGCAATCCTTTCGTAAAATTCAAAACGACTGTACGCCAATCTTTTTTCGTATCAAGCCAATCTTTGAGCCTCTGAGTAAACTTGTCGAGCTCAAAAAACCAATGAGTCGTCTCGCGAACTTCAGGCTTAGAGCCTGTAATTACGCTAACAGGGTCAATCAGCAGCAAAGGGTCTGTTGTCTTTCCGCAATTTTCACACTGGTCGCCCAAAGCGCCGGGCGTTTTGCAATGATGACATATTCCCTTAACATATCTGTCGGGCAAAAACATTTTAGCCTGCGGGTCATAAAGCTGCTTTGTTTTTCGTTTCGTAAGATAACCGTTTTCGAGAGCTTTAAGGAAAAAATGTTGGCTAAACCGTGTATGTCGTTCGTTATCTTCCGGGCTATGAGTTCCACCGTAAATATCAAATTTTATTCCAAGGCCGTCAAAGCTCTCTTTTTGCTCCTTATTGTAAAAAGCAACAACCTCTTGCGGCGATTTATTCTCCTTGCGCGCTGTCAAGGTAATAGGCACGCCATTGTCATCGCTTCCGCACACAAATAAAACATCATCACCCCTAGCTCTTCTAAATCTGACGTAAATATCAGCTGGCAGATACGCACCTGCAATATGTCCGACGTGTAAATGTCCGTTTGCGTAGGGTAATGCGCCCGTTACAATCGTTCTGTTAGCCATAATCTTTGCTATGCCTCAATCTATACGAATACCAAACTCCCATAACAGCACCGGAAGAACCTATGAAAATATATTCTATAGGCAAAACTCTTGCGAGATTATTCGGCGCAATATGTAAAACAGCTTCCAATCCGGCAGGTCTATCGGGATTAAACCAAGTATAGCTATACGCTATCAGTGCCACGATAATTACGGAAAGTGTCTGCCAAACAGGATGATTTGTAGGCGTTATTTGCTCGCTTATCAGAGAGGCAAGAAACATTCCCGCAAATACAGCAAAAATAATTTGCCCCTTACTCTGGCTCGCAGCAAAAATAGCAATAAATATCACGCCGAAAATAGCTGTCGAAATTATCGAAATAATGCCATTGAATATATTTTCCTTTGCAAAAATAGCTTTAAGTGTAAGCTTGTTTATTTGATTTACATTATTCTTTTCTTGTTTACCCTGAGTTTGGCTATTAGCTGAAATCGGCGTTCTATGTAGCCAATCCTCGATAAACAATACAACCGCAATAAGGATAACAAGAACAATCGCCCACAAAACGGTTTCAA
The DNA here is from genome assembly GCA_964554055.1 of uncultured Phycisphaerae bacterium. GTDB lineage: Bacteria > Planctomycetota > Phycisphaerae > JAAYCJ01 > JAAYCJ01 > S014-18. The sequence continues at coordinate 2,872 of CAZKNI010000382.1, forward strand.
AAGCCAAATATGCCCAGAGTATTTGTGAATTTTCGAACTCTTTACCCACTTGTAGCCTAACCATAAGATAATCCATACCGGCAGTGCGGCTTATAGGCCAAACAACTCCGAGAGTAGCTGCAAATAAACCAAAAAAAGGAAGCCTAGCGGCAATGATTATCGTTCCGAGAATGCTAACGGCAATTAATATCCCAATCAGCCTGACACCCAAAGCCAGCTTATTGTCGACAAGTAACAAACTTATCGCACCGAACGGGTCCCAAGGCTTAAGGACATTCATTCCCAAGCTTGCAAAAAGAGCTAGCGATATAAGAATTCCAGCACTAAATCTTACTCTCGCAGGCCAAGAGAGATGTCCTATAATGTATTGCTCCGTATTTTTATCGAGTGTCTCTATCATAGGATAAAAGATTAACAAAAACTGTTCGGAATGACAACAAAATAAAGACACATGAATTTTAAGACTAAATTTTATTGAAAAATCGGAATGATTGTAATATTCTTATTTGTTTTCACAGGCAGAAAATGCGCATCACGGAAAATTTAGGAAAATCTTTTTAATAAAGTTTAGCAGGATTTAAATTTAATATAGGAGATTTATTCCAATGGCAAAAACCAGACTTTATACGCCGGGGCCAACACCCGTACCGGAACAAGTAATGTTAGCAATGGCTAAACCGATGGAGCATCATCGTACGAAAGATTATCGTGATATGCTGGCACGAACAACAGAAGGCTTACAGTATGTCTTGCAAACGAAAAATGATGTTTTGACGTTCACATCAAGCGGAACAGGCGCAATGGAAGGCGCTATCGTCTGTTGCGCTTCCGAAGGAAAAAAAGCATTAGTCGCGCGCGGCGGAAAATTCGGAGAAAGATGGGGGCAAGTATGTCAAGCTTATGGCATCCCGTACATCGCAATAGATGTTGAATGGGGAAAAGCAGTCGAACCCGCTATAATAGAAGAACAATTGAAAAATAATCCCGATATTGGAATTGTAATTGTTGTCCATTCGGAAACCTCAACGGCAACAGCGAGTGATATCGAAGCAATAGGCGCTATCGTGGCAAAAACCGATGCGCTGTTTTTAGTCGATGCAATAAGCTCTGCCGGTGCAATGCCGATAAAAACAGACGAATGGAAAATAGATGTTGTTGTTACCGGTTCACAAAAAGCGCTCATGCTTCCGCCCGGCCTTGCCTTTGCCTCTGTCTCGGAAAAAGCATGGAAAGTTATCGAATCAAACAATCCCAAAGCTTATTATTTCGATTATCGTGCATACCGCAAATCTCTTAAGAAAAATGATGCGCCTTATACTCCCGCTCTTACTCTCGTAAGAGGATTAGATGTAGCGCTATCGATGATTAAGGAAAAAGGAATAGAAAACGTTTGGGCACAATGTGCAAAGTTGGCACGTGCATCTCGGGCTGCATTCGAAGCAATGGGACTGAAAATTTACTCTTCGAGTCCTGCAGATGCGGTAACAGCTGTTTGGCTTCCGGAAGGCATAGACGAGGCGGAATTACGCAAAATCTTACGAAATGAATATGGAGTGCATTTAGCGGGCGGACAAGCTGAACTCAAGGGAAAAATAATAAGAATGACACATATGGGTTATGTCGATGAAGTCGATACGATGGGAGCGTTAGCAGCAATCGAAGCTGTTTTATTGCGACTCGGCCATAAATTCGAAATCGGTGCCGGATTAGCAGCTGCACAAAAGATTTTGGTCGAATCCCGATAAGATGAAAATTAAAAATATATTTTATATAAACATAAGGAATTCTTGCTATGGATTGGATATTCGACAGGAATACCGGAGCGCGAATATCGGATAAATTAAAATATCGCAATTGGCGAGTCGTTGTTTTGGAAAATGAATATATCAGGATTGTTATAATTCCGGAAAAAGGCGGCGATATCGTTTCGTTTTTTAACAAAAAAATCAGCTGTGAGTGCCTCCTAAATCAAATAAGAGAATTTCCGGACTCCACTTACGACCCGAACTGTTCGACAAAAGAATTTCAGGGGGGAAACTGTATTTGGCCTGAGATGTTTCCGGTTGCAAGCGCATATGGCGACTATTTCGGAATAGCTCAGCCATTTCACGGTGAAGCACATATGCTTCCTTGGAGATATGATATCATCAAAGATGAACCCGACGAAGTTGTTGTTAGATTAACAGTTAATATGCAATTAACACCTTTTACTCTTGTCCGTACAATGTCTCTGCAAGCAGGACAGCAAAGAGTAAAATTCGACGAAAAAATAATGAATAATTCCGAGATATCTCTGCCCATAATTTGGGGACATCATCCGACATTCGGCAAGCCTTTTCTGAGCGAAGATTGCCGGATATATCTGCCCGAAGGAAAATTTCTCGACGGCGATACATCGATGTTAAAAATTCAACCTGAAGGCTCGGGAATCGAAAATATGTTCTATTTGCTCGATTTCAATGCCGGCTGGTACGGGATTTACAATCATCGATTAAAGTTCGGGTTCGGTATGCGATGGGATAAAAGCATATTTAGGGTAATTTGGCTTTGGCAATCATTTAACAGCGGAAAAGATGCTCCTTTCTTCGGGCGAAGATATACAGCTGCTATCGAACCCGTTAGCTCATTGCCTCAAACAGCTCAAGAACCTAAAGAGCCAATGCCGCTTATTATCAAACCTAATCAAACAATTGAAACATCTTTGGAAGCCTTTTTGTTCGATAATCCTGCACAACTGACAAAAAAGCAGATATAGCAAGATAAACGGAAAATACAGATGGGTGCTATCAGAAAGCCTCCTTCAGCTAAATTTTTTATCGCGATGCTTATCGGTCGGGACGCTCGCGATAAGCTCGATTATATCGATGAACAATTAATCAATGAATTCGGCGAGATTGATATTATAAGTGAAATTTGGCCTTTTGATTGTACGGAA
>CAZKNI010000383.1:0-5774 GCA_964554055.1 uncultured Phycisphaerae bacterium
GACGAATTATATTGCCAGCGGATAATCCGTGTTTTATTAATTCATTGTCAACAGCTGAAATTAATTGCACTTTGGAATTATCTCGCGTTCCTAATACAGCAACGAGATTGTCTGTTTTTTTTCGTAGCCAATCGATTTGGCTTCTAAGCTTATCAATGGGGACAGCTGGCAATTCTCCTATTACGACAGTTGCTGTGCCTATTTTCTTTGCACTGTTCAATAGCTTTTGAACTTCTGATGTTATATCTATCGTAGAGCCTTGTTGAATTTGCTTTTTAAGCTTGCGATTTTCTTCCGCTAAAGACAATACACGCTCATTTATTTGTTCCGGTTTGACTTTTAATATTTGCGATAAGTCCGCAATGAGTTTATATCGTTGATGCATAAGCTCACGGAGCTTTCTTCCTGTCTTAGCGGTAATACGTCTAACGCCTGTTTGAAGCGATTCTTCGCGTATTATTTTAAAATCCATAATTTGCGATATATTCTCAATATGAGTTCCGCCACAAAGTTCTTTCGAGAAAGCTGTTTCGAAATTTTCCGGGCTGTCTGTTCCTATTGCTATTATGCGTACCGTTTCGCTATACTTTTCGCCAAATAATGCTGTTACTCCTCTGTTAAGCGCTTCTTCAAGTGGAAGCTCGGTAACGATAACTTTGTGTGATTCGTCTATTTTGTCTATGATAAGCTTTTCAACTTGTTCGATTTGCTCATCAGTCATCGCTTTGTTATGCGTAAAGTCAAATCGCAGATATTCATCGCAAACAAGTGAACCGGCTTGTTTGACGTGTTCCCCGAGAACCTTTCTTAATGCCCATTGCAAAAGATGAGTAGCTGTATGATTGCACATTGTATCTTTCCGAATTTCCTTATTGACTTCAAGTGTTATTGTTTGGCCGATGGCGAGAGTTCCTTTTGTCAATATTCCAATGTGCAATACAGCATCTTTGACTTTTTGCGTATCTTCGACGATAAATTCCGTATCTTGTTCGCTTGTTGTTATTTTCCCTTTATCGCCAACTTGTCCGCCCGATTCAGCGTAAAAACATGTTTTGTCAGATATAATAGCAACTTTTTTATTAGCTGGAATTTGCCCTTCACTCTGCAACTCGCCATCTAATATCAAACCTACAATCTTAGCTTGACATTTCATCGACAAATCATATTTGAGAGAATCATCGGTTACCGGCAAATCGATATTTTCTGAAATAATAGCTGATGATTTTGATTGCTTTTCCGCATTTCTTGCTCGTTGACGCTGATTTTCCATAAGCTTATTAAATTCTTGCTCGTCAACTGTCATCCCTCGTTCCCTTGCCATTAGCTGAGTCAAGTCAAGCGGAAAGCCATAAGTGTCATAAAGTTTAAATGCCTCATTACCCGGAAATATTTTTGTTCCGCTTTTAGCGATTTTGTTTGCAACTTGTTCAAAAATTTCCAGACCTCTATCAAGTGTCCTGCCGAATGCTTGCTCTTCAGATTGTATTGTATCAGCAACAAGTTGTGATTTTTCCTTTATTTCGGGAAAAGCTTCGCCCATAATTTCAACGACTGTCGGCACAAGTTTATACATAAAAGGTTCATGCATTTCGAGTTTTCTGCCGTATCTGGCTGCTCTGCGTAATATTCTTCGTAATACATATCCTCTGCCTTCGTTCGAAGGCAAAGCCCCGTCCGTAATCGCGAACGTAAGAGTTCTTATGTGATCTGCGATTACCCTACATGCAATATCGGTAATATTTTCGCAATCATTGCTGTCATATCTGTCAGGCAAGTTTGATGCGTTAGCTCCGTATTTACATTTGCTTAATTGCTCGATATGCTTAATAATCGGCACGAACAAATCCGTTCCGTAATTTGATACAGCAGCGGGTTTGTTTGCCTTTAGCTCTTCCAAGTGTTTAATTACGGCACAGATTCGCTCGAGTCCCATGCCGGTGTCAATATGTTTAGCGGGCAAAGGTGTTAGCCTACCGTCGTCCGCCATATCAAATTGAATAAATACAAGATTCCATATTTCTATTACTCGCGGGTCGCCGGCATTTATTAACTCATAGCCGCTGCAATCTTCCGTTAAGTCAATATGAATTTCGCTGCAGGGCCCGCAGGGTCCGGTTTCAGCCATCTGCCAAAAATTGTCCTTTACCCCGAATTGCAATATATGACTCTGCTCGATATCCGTAACTTCGCGCCAGAGTTTTATTGCTTCTTCGTCAGGTTCCAGACCTAGAGTCTCGTCGCCTGCGAATACAGTTGCATACAATCGATGTTTAGGCAATCCCCATTTTTCCGTAAGAAGCTGCCATGCCCATTGAATTGCTTCTTTTTTGAAGTAATCGCCAAACGACCAATTACCCAACATCTCAAAGAATGTATGATGATAAGTATCGACTCCGACTTCTTCCAAATCATTATGCTTGCCGCTTACACGGATACATTTTTGACTGTTAGCTGCTCGTTTATATGAACGTGTTCCGACATTTAGAAATACGTCCTTGAATTGATTCATGCCCGCGTTTGTAAATAGCAAGCTCGGGTCGTCCATTGGCACAACCGGAGATGAAGGCACAAATGTATGTCCTAATTCTTCGAAGAATTTTATAAATTCCGCTCGTATTTGTTTACTTGAAGCCATACGTTTCGGATTCCTCTTATTATTTTATTATTGTTACTTTCAAGGTATTCGCTATGTATTTAACAATCGATATATAATAAACATAAAATTTTATACGAAATTTGTTCGCAGGAAAACAATAAATTTGTTCTATTACGGAGAAAATACGTGTTTGGATTTAGAACGTAATGCTTTTAATTTTCAATGAATAAGCTCGTAAGAGGAACAAGAAGGTGAGAATCCGTTATATTTTTTAGTTCTTCTTGTAATCTTTCGATATTGTAATCGATAAGTCCAGCGATAATTTCCGGGTCGAACGAGCCCTTTGCATTGTTTCTTATTTCATGTAGCGCTTGTTGAAAGCTCATCGCTTTGTGATATGTTCGGTCGCTTGTGATCGCATCGAAACAATCCGCCAAGCCGACAATCATTCCCATAATGGGAATTTGTTTTCCGGAGAGTCCTTCGGGATAGCCTTTTCCGTCATAGCGTTCGTGATGATATAAAACGCCCGGAATTACGGGCTTGAATTGCTTTAGAGCTGATATGATTTTAGCGCCTACGAGTGTATGCGATTGCATTGTTTTGAATTCCTCATTCGTCAATTTTCCCGGCTTGCCCAAAATGCTGTCATTTATTCCTATCTTCCCGATGTCGTGCAAGAGTCCAGCGAGATATATTCTATCGCATTCATCTTGGGAAAATTTCAATGTTTGAGCTATTTTCATAGCAATGAGCGCGACTCGTTGACTGTGTCCTCGTGTATATGGGTCTTTAGCGTCAATTGCATTAACAAGACTTGACAATAAACCCATTAATAACTCTTCCAAGTTGTTTATTAACATTCGATTTTCCAAAAACCAGCTTATATGTCGTGCTATTGTCGCTATCATTTTCGTGTCGGCGCTATCAAATTCTTCTCCAGCGGAGCGTTTTAATATTGCGAGTGTTCCTACTTTTTTGTTGTTGATTGTGATAGGCCAGGAAAGAAGATTTATAGCAATTGTTTTAAATATGCTTACGAGGTCGGGATGCGCTGATAAATCCGTAAGCAAAATTGGCTCGAGTTTATGTTGATGCTGATGATGATTTAACAAATACGTTCCGACGCTTTTTATGATTTCATCTGTCAGTTGAATATTGCCAGCTGTTAATGTTATGGAATTTGCTTTTGATGATGATTTGACAAACAAGAATAAGCTGTCGAAATAAATCAATTCGCGCAAATCATCTGCACATTCTTGAAAGAGTTCACTGAATTGTTTTCTGTTTTGAAGCTGTTCGCTGAGTTTGTATATCAACGTTAATTCTTCATAGCTTATCATAAGTTGCTCGGAAAGAGCTGTTATTTCCAATTCCGATTCGGATGTCGATATATCACATTTATTGGGCATTGCAAATGCTCCGAATGCTTATTTGCTTTTGATTTTTTGGCAAATTATATTCAACTTAAAATTTTAGTTTCCATAACTTTTCGCACAATAGCTAAAATTTCACGCGGGCTAAAGGGTTTTGTTATCAACTCTATTATATTTGTCCCTATCAAGTCTTCATCGGTAAGCGAAAATCCTCTTGCCGTTAACAAAATAACCGGAATATTCCTCAATTTATCATCAACATACATTTTTTCCGCAATATCCAATCCCGTTAATTCGGGCATTTGATAATCGGTAATGACAATATCGGGATTTTGGGAGACAATTGCTTCCCATGCCTGCTGACCTGTCATTGCTTTTATTACATTAAATCCGTTGCTTGCGAATTTTAATTCTAATATTCTCAAAATGTGTATTTCATCATCTGCTATTACGATGCAAGGCTTTTCACGACTCATACGTTTGTATTCTCCTTCGCAATATTTATTTCATTCTGTCCTTGCTGTTGCGGATTTATCGGCAGAATTAGCGTAAATTTTGAACCCTTTCCGGGACTGCTTTCAATCTCGATTTTGCCTTTATGGATATCTTCCGCAACTTTTTTCACAAGAGTTAATCCCAAACCCGTTCCCGAAATTCCCGTGCTGCTTGATTGGGCGCGATAAAATTTATCAAATATCTTCTGAGCTTCCTTTTGGGAAATTCCTCTTCCCGTATCTTCTACGCAAATCCAATATGTAGATTCATTCGGATTTTTCCCGGCACTTAACGTTATATTGCCTCCCGAATCGGTATATTTTATCGCATTCGATAATAAATTTAAAATAGCTTGTTTGAGCAAGTCTGCATCCGCCCATATTAAAATCGATTCTTCGGGCTGATTATATTCGAGTAATACTGATTTTTTCTTAGCGATGTATTGGACGAGCTGAAAGGCTTTATCGAGTTCAACACTTAATTCAAGTTCCGAAAAATTAACGGGCATACCCGATTCGATTTTACTCAAATTCAACATATTTTCTATAAAACCGTTAAGGCGTTCCGTTTCGTCCGCTATTGTCTTGTAAAATTCCATTCTTCCTTCGTATGTGTTCACATCGCCCTCTATTAGCATTTCGGTATATGCTTTTATGCTGCTTAGAGGCGTTCTGAGTTCATGGGAGACCAAATTAACAAAATCAGCTTTCATTTCAGCTAATTCTCGGTCGTGCGTTATATCGTCAAGCGTCATTACAATTGCCCAAAGTTCATCCCTGCTAATATATACGGGCGAGAATGTAACGTTAAAAATATGTTTTTTGTTTTCGATTATTTGTTCATATTCGATTTTTATCGGATCAAGATCACGCCAGCGTTCAGGCTCGAGAAAAGTCCTGAGCTTGTCATCAGCGATTACTTCATTTACAGGTTTAAGTTTGTCTTTTTTGATATCAATTCCAAATAATTTTTCAGCGAGAGTGTTTGCCAATATCAATTCGCCAAACGCATTAACGACGACAACAGCGTCCGATATACTCCTTATCATTGCTTCAGTATTTTGCTGGTCAGCTGTTCCCGCACTTATCAATAAATCAAGTTCTCTTTGTTGCTTGACGATTGCTTCCATCTTTTGATGTAATAAAGTCAGATATTCATTCAATATGCTCGCCAATCCTTCAACAGGCCATTGATCTTCCAGCATAACGAGTCCGACTTGAGCGTTTTGGCTAAGCTGTTTTATTTGTTCTTTCATTGTTCGCAATGCGGAGCGTGTTCTGATGATAATCAATATTTCCAGCATTGCG
>CAZKNI010000384.1:0-4257 GCA_964554055.1 uncultured Phycisphaerae bacterium
TACATTTAGTTTCTCAAAAATTCGGTCAATTTAAGTAATTTTAACTAACTGGCGACTTTACCTTTTTCGAAGAAATCCTATCAGTCCTAAAGCTGTTAATCCTATTGTTGCAGGTTCCGGTACAACTTTAAGTCCGTCTACCCAATAATCTCCGGTCATTTGCCCGTCTTGAATTAACGATGCTGCAATTTTTATTCTGCGGATAGTATCGTTAGCTTGATAATTAGAGTCAAAATCGGAAAACGGTATAGTGTAGAGTGTCCAATCCTGAGTGTTTTGTACCGTTATGTTGACCCAGTCATAGCCTCGCTCGGCGCTTTCCAGTCCAACTCGCCAGTTTGTTGCATTTTGCATATTGTCCGTCTTTAGCCAAAAAACCAAGACGGCATTATCGTAAGGAATTACACGGTTATAGTCTTTAGTAGAATCGTCAGGCAGACCGAGTTTTCTCGCTCCTGTTTCTACAGTATTGTTTGCGTTACCTTGGAAGAAGTTATGTACCTTAATACTTTTGTCGCCTACCTTGTAAACCGAGGAGTCAAGAGATTGACTGCTTCTATCACCCCAGGAATACCAGCCGAGACTTAAAGCACTGTTGTACGTATCATTTCCTTCTGTCCAAAAATCACCGTCTGCAGGGATTGAGCTTGCACTCGTTACCCGAAGACCTGCGAAGAGGATAACCATTGTACCTAAAGTTACCGTCAGCTTACTCATTTTTTTGTACATCGTTCCAGCTCCTTTCTTAAAAAGACCATTAAACAAACCGTATATGTAGATACCGATACAAAAATTCGCTTTTTCATTTAGCTAATATTTCCTGCATATTAGTCAAAGAGTAATCCTTAATATATTTTTGTCTTACGCATAGTGTAGGCTCAGGCGTTCTGTTTAATGATTTTCCGGATTTTTTTTCAAATCCGTGCTCAATAAGTTCCAATAGATATTTGCCGGCTTCTACTCCTAACCCATAGAGATTGTAATCTACCGTGGTAAACGGAACATGATGATGTGCAAAGTTGTTGCCTACGCCGACCAAAATGGTATTGTCCGGTATATTTAAAGTTTCCTTAAGGTACTGATGATATAGATGAACTAAATAGCTATCTCCGTGAGCAAATATTCCTTCGGGGAACGGTTTCCATTTGTCAGCTATTGTATTTAGTTCATCTTCAGTTAGATATTGAGGGTTAGCAGCCCAGATGATATTATCGTCTTTTAAAGAGAGTCCTGCTTTGGATAGCTCTTCTTTAAACCCCAACAATCTCTCTCTCCCTGCGAAATAATCTTCCGTTATTACACCGAAACTTTTACAGTTATTCTCAATGAGATACTTAGCTGCTAATTTTCCTATTTTGTAATCGTTAAAGGTAACGTATGGTAGTTGCCTAAATATTCCTCCACCTAAGACGACAGCTATTTTTTCTCGTTGATACAGTTCGATATAATATTGTTCGGTTGCTAATCTGGAGAGTACGAACAGTCCGTCTATTTTTTCTGCGTTTAGCGTTTTCAGGAGTTGTTTCTCTTTTATCGGGTCAAGCTCAAAGTCAGGGGCTATTTGAACTTCGTATTCATTGTCAGCCATTGCATTTGTAAATCCTGAAGCTACAACTCCTGTCCACCATTTATCGGTTTTGCTTGTCATAAAAGCAACTCTTTTGGTTCGCTTTCGTTTGCTTACTACAAATGTGCCTACTCCTCGAATTCTTTTAAGATATCCTTTTTGGGCAAGTATGTTGCATGCCCGTGAAACTGTTACCGGTGATACTTCGAGTTGTTTTGCTAATTCTTTGTCCGGAGGTAATTTTTGCCCTTCGAAAAAGATTTTGTTGTTTATTTTAGCGATTAGGTCTTCCGAGAGTCTTTTATAAGTTGGAATATTTGTAGGTTGACTTACATCGTTTTTCATTGTTTTTCCGCCGTGTAACATACCGTTATATAGCATATATTATATGTGTATAACATATATTATATCTCTAAAAAAATCAAGATAAAATTCGGCTTTCTATTGAAGTTTTGCAAAAAATATACGGTTTATTATGTGCGAATGTTGTATTTGAAAGTGTTATCAGGGAGGGGTAACATTTTATATTGCATATAGTTATGTGATATATTGGCGTTTTTGGGCTTTTGAATATTTTGTATAGGATATAAATAGGGGTTTTAGTTTGCGGGGAAAAATGATTTATGCTTAATATATGGTTGCACTTATTAATATATGTTTATAGTGTGCTATGGACTTATTATGTGTTATCTCATAGGATACTTTTCGTAACGCGAACGGATAAGCACACTTTTCGCTGTAGATGAATGTTATAATCTGCGTAAAGCTTACGTTTATGAGTTTTTCCGAGTGTATGTAAAATATGTTCCCTTATTACCAAACAGCTTGAGCAGCGGAAAAAATATCTCTGATTCCGTTTATCGGCTTGAGATTGATGCTTAGCGGTCTTGCTTTTTTCAGTAGCCAATTGTTGTTTCGCTTTTCAAATGTTAATTCCCAGTCCGAACGAATGCTGCCGTAATCCGAGTCCGATTGGCTTACAATATGTGCGAGTGTTACAAATCGTATGACAGGCGGATTTATTTCCATTCCCCAAACGCGAATATTTTTGAGCTTAAGATGGGCGAAGGCTTCATTTGCAAATTCGAGCAATTGCGATTTATTCAGTCCGTCGGAATTAAAATCATCAGCTATCATTTGTGCTATTTTTTCGCTATTTTCCTCTTTAGCGGACTGTATTAGCTGCATTGTGCGAATTCGGATTGCTTCCTTGTCTGTAACGACAAAATGATTTATAGCTAACAGGATAGCACTTGTTGCGATTGCAATAAAAAAAGTTTTGCGGGAAGCGTAAAAGAATATAATAGTTGATGTTAACAAGCAGATAGCTGACAGTGTAAAAAAATGTTCCAATAGCAATGCTTTCATAATTATTTTCCGCTATTGTTTTTCCAGTCGTGATTTGAAATCGCTTAAAATTTGAATAGCTTGCAATGGCGTTATGCTGTTTAAATCGATATTTTTGATTTCGTCTATAACTGATATGACCGGAGAATCGAAAAGTTCGGTTTCAATTTTTTGTTGTGAACCTGCAAGTTCAGGCATTTTAGCTTCTCTCGCGAAATTTCGTTCAAGCTCCGCAAGAATTATACGTGAGCGAGCAATAGCTTCTGCCGGCAGGCCTGCTAATCGTGCGACATGGATGCCATAGCTTTTATCTGTTCCGCCCGGCGCAATTTTGTGAAGAAAAATTATTCGGTCGTGCCATTCTCTTACGAGGATGTTGAAATTTTTGACGTTGTCAATCAGCTGTTCGAGTTCCGTTAGCTCGTGATAATGTGTTGCGAACAGAGTTCTTGCTTTGATGTGATTTGTAATATATTCAGCGATTGCCCAAGCTAAAGATAGCCCGTCGTATGTGCTTGTTCCTCTTCCTATTTCGTCGAGAATTATAAGCGAGTGCTTTGTTGCGTTGTTGAGTATATTTGCAGCTTCGGTCATTTCGACCATAAAAGTCGATTGTCCTCTTGCGAGCTCGTCCGAAGCACCTACACGTGTGAAGATTCTATCGCACAGACCTATCGTCGCTTGTTTAGCTGGAATGAACGAGCCTGTGTGAGCTAATAAAGTTAAGATTGCGACTTGACGAATATATGTACTCTTGCCCGCCATATTCGGACCTGTGATAATCATCATTGTTGTTTTGTCCGGATGTAAATTTGTATCGTTCGGAACAAACTTTTCGGCGAGAGTAACATCGAGTACGGGATGCTTGCCTTCGATAATTTTCAGAACCGGTTCGCTTATGATTTCCGGTCTGCAATATCCTCGCATCGTTGCAAGATATGCAAAATTGGCAAGTACGTCAAGTTTGGCAAGAGCAGTAGCTGTTCTTTGTAGTTTGTCGATATATTCAGCGGTGTATCTTCGTATCTGTTCGAACAGCTGAACTTCCAGAGCCTTTGCTCGCTCTTCAGCTGTCAGCTGTTCATGTTCGTATTTTTTTAGCTCTTCGGTAATATATCGTTCCGCATTTTTCAATGTTTGTTTGCGAATATAATCGTTAGGAATTTTGTGTTTATGTGTATTGCTTATTTCGATGTAATATCCAAATACTTTGTTAAATCCTACTTTGAGAGTCGGAATTCCCGTTCGTTGCAATTCTCTTGCTTGAAATTCCGCCAGCCAGGTTTGCCCGTCTTTGCTGATGTTTCTTAGCCTGTCAAGTTCATCGTCAAATCCGTCTGCAA
>CAZKNI010000385.1:0-6723 GCA_964554055.1 uncultured Phycisphaerae bacterium
CGAAAGATGCTGCGACGATGAAAGCTATTCTCCGCAAACAAACTTAAAAATAATGAAACATTTCTCGCAGGCACAGCCTGTTCTCGCTCGCGGTGAAAGATGCTGCGACGATGAAAGCTATTCTCCGCGAACAAACTTAAAAATAATGAAACATTTCTCGCAGGCACAGCCTGTTTTTGCTCGTGGCGCAAGGCGCTGCGACGGCAAGAGCTATTTTCCGCGAACGGGCTTGAAAAATAACGAAACATCTTTCGCAGGCACGGGCACAGCCCGATTTCGCGCTTTCGCGTTGAGGCGTGATGCAATGAGCAACTTTATTGGAACGCGTAACGCTGCGATGCGAATCAATCATCAATCTCTTCAGCCTGTTTTTGCTCGTGATGAAAGATGCTGAGACGCCGAAAATCGTTCTCCGCGCCCCTTGCGGGGTTTTTGCGCTGCGCTCATTGCACTCGCTTCGCGGCGTGAAGAAGCATTTTCGAAAATGTGCAACACAGGCCTTTTCCGGAATTAGATTGCCGCGTCGCTTCGCTACTCGCAATGACGCAGGCACAGTCCGTTCTCGCTCGCGGCGAAAGATGATGCGACGATGAAAATCATTTCCCGCGCCCCTCGCGGGGTTTTTGCGATGGCTCTTTCATTCTTTTCGCGGAATGAGCAGCATTTGAGAAATACACAACGAAAACAAAATTGTTCTTTTCCTGTTTAATCCCGAAAATCCTTACGGAAATGCGGGTTAAATTTTTATGCGTAAAAAAGCTGAAATTATGGCATATTGCTGTGTGTTTTGGTACAATACATCGTTTAAGCAAAATACGGTTTTGGCGATAAGAAATAAAAAGAAGGAAGCGGAATTTGATGACAGAAGAATTAAAGCCTGAAACGGGAGATTTGCTGTTAGAACAGGAAATGCGAGAGTCATATTTGACTTATGCTATGAGTGTTATAATGGCTCGCGCCTTGCCCGATGTTCGAGACGGTCTTAAGCCTTCTCAGCGAAGAATACTCGTTGCAATGCGAGATTTGAATCTCGGTCCACGTTCGAAGACGACTAAATGTGCGGGTATCGTCGGGGAGACGATGAAAAAATATCATCCGCACGGTGATAGCGCGATATATCCGACGCTTGTTCGTATGGCTCAGCCCTTTAATATGCGTCATGTCCTTGTTGATGGGCAGGGTAATTTCGGGAGTGTCGATGGCGACCCTCCTGCAGCAATGAGATATACGGAAGCAAGACTGGCGGCTCCTGCAATGGAGATGATGGAAGATATTCAATATGAAACAGTTGATTTTCAGCCTAATTATGATGAGACCTTGCAAGAGCCAACCGTTTTGCCGGCGAAGTTTCCCAATTTGCTTGTTAACGGTTCGACAGGAATTGCTGTCGGAATGGCAACGAATATTCTGCCTCATAATTTGAATGAGATATGTGACGGGCTTATTAAGCTTATAGATAATCCCGAGACGACAATAGATGAATTGTGCGAAATTATTAAGGGGCCCGATTTTCCTACTGGCGGAATTATTTGCGGAATAAATGCGATACGAGCAGGTTATCAGACCGGCAGAAGCAATCTTGTCGTGCGGGCGAAATTGCATACGGAACAGGCACGTGGCGGGAAGACACTTATTGTTGTAGATGAAATACCGTATCAGATTTTGAAAACAACAATTGTGGAACGAATAGCGGATTGCGTTAAGCAAGGAACAATTTCCGATATTTCCGATGTTCGTGATGAGTCTGACCGTAAAGGTATGCGAGTTGTCATCGAACTTAAGCGTGATGCAAATGCGGATTTGGTGATAAATCAGCTTTATAAATATACGCCCTTGCAGACGGGAATTTCGATGATAAATATTGCGCTTGTTGACAGGCGTCCCCGAACTTTGAATCTCAAGGAATTGCTTGAAGCGTATATTTTGCATAGGCGGATTGTTATTCGACGTAGGACGGCACATCTGTTGCGTAAAGCACGTCAGCGTGCTCACATTGTTGAGGGCTTGCTATTAGCGGTAGCTGACATTGATGAAATTATACATATAATTCGTAACAGCCCCGATCCTGCGACCGCTAAACAGCGATTGATGGAAAAGCCGTTGAGACTTTCCGAACAGGCGACGCTTAGAAAGTTGTTGCCTGAGAAATTTGTTAGGGAAAAGAGTGAGTCGGAACAATTTCTAACTCAGCCTCAAGCGGAAGCAATTTTGGCGATGCAACTTCAACGTCTTACGGGTTTGGAACTGGAAAAGCTTGCGGGAGAATATAATAAGCTCGTTGAACAAATAGAAGGATATGAAGCTATTCTTCGGGATGAGGCGCTTGTTTCGGATATTATTCGAGAAGATTTGTATGAAATTAAGGAAAAATATGGCGAAGCTCGAAGAACACAGATTACATCCGAAGAAGCTAAAAGCTATAAAATGGAAGAGTTAATTGCGGAAGAAGAAGTTGCAGTAACTTTAACCCATGGCGGATATATTAAGAGAGTTCCTCTTGCGACGTTTCGGGCACAGGGGCGAGGAGGTAGAGGAATTCGCGGGTCTGACAGCAAAGAGGGAGATTGGCTTGAACATTTGTTTATAGCGAGTACTCATGATTATCTGCTGATATTTACGACGCGAGGGAAAGTTTATTGGATTAGAGTATATGATATCCCGTCAATGTCGCGTACAAGTAAAGGTAGAGCAATTGTGAATTTGCTCAAACTCGCTGGCGATGAGCGGATAAACTCGGTTCTTGCTGTTCGAGAATTTGCCGATAGATTTGTTGTAATGGCGACTCGTAACGGAATAATCAAAAAGACAGCATTGGGTGCATATTCGCATCCGAGAGCAAATGGCATAATAGCGATTAAGATTGACCCTAACGATGAACTTATAGGGGTCGCATTAACGAACGGAGATGATGATATTATTCTCGGTACGCATGAAGGAATGTCGATTCGGTTTAACGAAAAGGATGTTCGCCCAATGGGACGTTCTGCAAGAGGAGTTAAAGGGATAACGCTGAGCAAGGGTGATAGGGTTGTGGATATGGCTGTTGTTGAGCCCGGAGGAACAATCCTTACGGTATGTGAAAACGGATATGGCAAGCGGACTCCAATTGATGAATATCGTAGGCAATCGAGAGGAGGAAAGGGGATAATTAATATTAAAACGACAGAGCGCAACGGAAAAGTTGTAGCTGTTAAAGCTGTTCGCGATGAGGACGAGTTAATGTTGATAACAGCTAAGGGGATTATAATTCGCTTTGGCTTGAAAAATATTCGTCCGATAGGGAGAAATACTCAAGGAGTCAGGTTAATAAAATGTGATGAGGGCGATAAGCTTGTAGCTGTAGCAAGAGTTGTTCCGGAAGATGGCGAGGACAAAAATGGCTCGACCGGAAACAAAAATAACAACGACGAAAGCAATAACGAACAGGATGAGCAATAACAGACTCAAGAGAAAGAATTTTGATGAATAATTTGGAATAATGAGTTGTTGAAAAATGTAAAATATTGTTAGAGGAATAAGTGATGTTGTTTTCGGCAAAAGAGAAGATTTTGTTTATCGGTGATAGCATTACCGATTGTGGCAGGCGGACGGAGGCACATAAGCCACTCGGAAACGGTTATGTTAAGATTATAACGGGTATGCTTGATGCGTGTTATGGCGATTATGAATTGGAATATCATAATCGCGGAATAGGAGGAAATACGATATTTGATTTGCAATCTCGCTGGCAGGAAGATTGTATTGAGCTGGGGTGTGATTGGGTTTCGATTTTAATAGGCATAAATGATGTGCATAAATATATTTCGGAAGGTGCTGAGAAATTTCGAGCAGATAAATTTAAGGCATCTTATCGCGATTTAATCGAAAAAGTCGTCAGAGAGACAGATGCGAAATTAATTTTATGGGAACCTTTTTATTTTGTTACGTCCGGGTCAACAACTCCTAAGGTTGCGGAGTATATAGGTGATTATATACAATCGGTTAATTCTTTAGCTGACGAATTTTCCGATAGAGTTGTAGGTGTAATTCATACACAAACTCTTTTTGCCGAGGCGTCTCAGAGGCGTTGGATTGAGTTTTGGATACCTGAAGGTGTGCATCCGTCTTACGCTGGCCACAGTTTAATGGCGTGCGAATTTTTAAGATTTGTCGATTGGAAACTTGAAAGATGAAAAAGCAATATCCATCATCCGGAGATTCGGGTAAATCGAAATTGTTTACGGGGGAGCTTGCCGGTAAAAATCATTTTTTATTTGAAGCAATGGGGACACTTGATGAGCTTAATAGTGTTGTTGGATGGGTACGATGTGTCTGCGAAGAAAGGAAGCTGGACAGTCAGCTTCGCCGGATACAAGAAAGTCTGTTTGAAGCTGGCGGCGTGATAGGAAAATGGTCGGGCAGGGATATTTCGGGCGACATAATAGGGGAACTCGAAGAGCAGATTTCAGAGATGCACAGGTTAATGCCTAAATTTAACGGTTTTATTTTGCCCGGGGGAACAGAGTTGTCAAGCCGTCTTCATATTGCGCGGACGATAGCTCGCAGAGCGGAACGGAAGATTTCAGCGGTTTGCTCGGATGAGAGTGAGAGACGGAAATTTATCAATGCTTTAAGATTTATCAACAGGTTGAGCGACTGGTTTTATGTTGCAGCATGTTATGTAAATGCATCAGCGGGTGTTACGGAAACTCGTTGGCAGAGTAAAGATGTCGAAAAATAAGGGAAAAATCAAATCGTATTTTGTTTGTAAGGAGTGTGGCTCGCGTCAACTCAAATGGATGGGAAAATGTCCCGAATGCGGGGAATGGGATAGCTTAATAGAAGAACATGCAGAGATGTTGAGTGTTGATGTGCATCGTTCTTGTATTCCTATCGAACCTGCAGAGCCGATTTTGTTAGCTGACGATGTCTCAAAGTTTCAGTCGGAAGCGGGGATGAGATTTTCAAGCGGAATAAGTGAGCTTGACAGGGTTCTTGGAGGAGGGCTTGTCGAGGGTGCAACGATATTATTGGGGGGGGCGCCCGGCATAGGAAAATCGACATTGTTATTGCAATCAGCAGAGAAAATTTCCGCAAAAAACGGTAAAAAAGTTTTGTATGTTACAAGTGAAGAATCTCCCGGTCAGGTTAAATTGAGAGCTGGCCGACTTGGAATATCAGGAGATAATGTATTTGTTGATGCGCAGACGAATCTCGAGATAATCCTCAATCACATTAGAGAGTATCGTCCTAATGTTGTTATGATAGACTCAATTCAGCTTGTATATAAGCCTGATTTGTCTTCTGCGCCGGGTTCGGTTTCTCAACTTAGACAGTGTGCGACAGAACTTGTTTGGCTGGCTAAATCAACGGGAATAACGGTTGTTTTAGTCGGCCATATAACAAAACAAGGGATAATAGCGGGCCCGAAAGTACTCGAACATATTGTTGATGTCGTTTTGTATTTTGAGGGAGATAATCATCATTCTCATCGGCTTATACGGGCAGCGAAAAATCGATTCGGAGCAACGAACGAATTGGGTGTATTTGAAATGCAAGATGCCGGTCTTGTGGAAATTTCCGATCCTGCCGGATTGTTTTTGCAATCCGGTTATGCGAATAGAATGGGTAGCGTAATTCTTTGTGCGAGCGAAGGAACTCGAATATTATTGGTCGAGGTGCAAGCGTTAACGTCGCCGTCTATTCCGGGGCTTGTTAGACGGAAAGGAACGGGGGCGGATAGCTCTCGTTTTGCAATGATATTAGCTGTTCTCGAGAGACATTGTCGATTGAAACTTTCTAATAAGGATGTTTTTGTAAATGTTGTTGGAGGAGTCAAAGTATCGGAGCCTGCATGTGATTTGGCTATTGCCCTTGCAGTAGCGGGAGCGTATTTTGACAAGCGAATGCCGGAAGGGACAGCTGTTTTCGGTGAAATAGGTTTGGCGGGAGAATTGCGAGCTGTTCCTTTTAGCCAAAATCGAATTTCCGAGGCGGCGAGGTTGGGATTGAAGAAAGTTGTTACTCCTCCGGTACAAATGGGTCGAACAGAATTGAACGGGATAAAAAATATTCAATGCCGACATTTACACGAAGTAATTAAGCTGTTAGAATAAATCGGAGAATATCAGGGAGAAATTATATGTGTAAAAAAAAGATTTTATTTGCATTGTCGGTATTGATTTCTTTTGTATTTTTGTTTGTTGGGGGTTGTTCTCAGGATATAGCTAAAGGGCATGCCGCTATGTCCGGGAGTAATGTTTACCTGAGTAATGTTTCGGTTGAGCAGGCATTTGAAGCGGCGAAAAAAGCTCTTACGCAATATTATAAAATAGATTATGTCGATAATCAAAGGCTTGTTATTGTGTCGATGCCTGCTGAATATTCAAGCAAAAAGACGGAAGCTTCGTTGTCCGAGGCAGTCAGTCCGGTGATAGGTCCTTCTCGCAGGTCGTATCGCAGAGTCGCAAGGATTAAAATTCGTCAGACCTCGTCCGGTCAGGTGATAGCGACTGTTAGGGTTGAGATTCAGAGGCGTGATACGGAGACGATGAGAAGCTTTGCATATCAAAGGCAAGCGGAAGATAGGCCTTCTGAAATTCCCGTTGAGCAGACAGCTGTCAAAACCGGTCCCAAATATGAAGTTTGGACAACAGTTAGGCGAGATTACAGTCAGGAACGAGCGATTTTGAATACGCTTAAAGAAGTGTTGTCTAAGAGACAATAATGAGAATAAAATCGGAT
>CAZKNI010000386.1:0-6046 GCA_964554055.1 uncultured Phycisphaerae bacterium
CTCCAATCTTTTCTCAAAATCAATTCTCCCCGTAAAGGCAACAGGCTGCCAACTTATGCCTACAATCGCATCAATGTTATCAATTGCATATCGAAAAATCTTTCCTATCTCATTGTCGTTCACTCCCTTGACAATTGTCGGAACAAGACAAACGTTCATTCCAGCCTGATAAATATTTTCTATCGCCTGTTCCTTAATCTCGAATAAAGGTCTTCCTCGCGTCTTAACATATACATCATCATCGAGCCCGTCAAATTGCAAATAAACAATATTTGCCCCTGCTTCAGCGGTCATTCGAGCAAAACTTGCATCCCTGGCAAACTTTAATCCGTTACTTGCTATTTGAATCTGCGCATATCCCGCTCTTTTAGCTAATCTAATTGCCTCCAAAAAATTAGGGTGTATCGTAGGCTCGCCACCGCTAAACTGAATACAACTTGGACCCACTTTGGAAACCTTAAACGGAAGAGTGATAAGCCTTTCTATCTCTTCAAGAGACAACTCATATATCTGTCCGCTCACAGCGGCATTCGCAAAACACACCGGACAACGAAGATTACAGCGATTTGTCAAATCAATATTAATAAATACCGGCTTACTTTTATGCTGTGAACATACTCCACAATCATTCGGACAATTATCATTGCTTATCGTAATCGGACAATCCACGCCACCCGCGAATTTCCAGTTATATTTATCAAGCTTCAGGAAAAATTCTACGTCAGAGCTTATCAGCTCAACAAATTCTCCGTGCTTATCACAAAATTTACGCATCCAAACACGATTATCTTCTTCATAAATTGTCGCAGGAAGCACATCCAGACATTCCGGACATAAGCTAAGAGTTTGTTGAGGTAATGTACAACTAAAATTCCCTTCGACATGCCTATTGCTTATCATCGTTTTCTCCTTTCCCGCAAAATATGCTTTCCTGACATCTCAAAACAGCACAAATACACCTTAAAACGAAGATAGCACGCCTCTATGAATCGAATCCCAAAGATTTGAAAATTCCCACATAAATATTATAATCGAACAATTAATAAAATCAATTACGATTTACACTTTTTGCATCCCCACTTTCGATTGCTAAAATCCTAAAATGTGGAACAAAACACGATTGTTCTTTATAATAGCTTGTTAATTTCTTAAGCGCTTTATACTGTTCGAATCTATATCTCCTATCGGGAAAATATTTTGTTTCGACAAGATAAATCGGCAACCGATTTTCTTGTGCATAGAGTAACGCTCGTTCAAGATTTTCTTTTGAAAACGCCCAGCCGCTATAGACAATCTTCCAATTACGATGTCTTAGCTTTTTATAGAACTCTATTAAAGGCGTAAATTTTCCCGGAATAAAGACAGCCTGCTCCGCAGCACAATCGAGTTGAGAGTATATCTGTTTAGCTGCCTTCGCTTTGTCGAAATAATATTTGTCAAAAATAGGTTTTGATAGATATATCAACCCCGCATGAAACAAAATTACGAATCCAGCGATATATTCCGCTTTTAGCGGAGCAGGCTTCTTGTGTAAAATCGTAATACCCGCAAGTAATGCCAATATAACAGCGGGAAAAATCACGAATCGAGGATTAAATATCAAACTGTGATTTACAATTTCCGCCAATGTATAAACAGCTATCGCAATTCCAGCCGGCGTCAACCAATAATATGCCCCGTTTCGTTTTCCGATTTCCTTAAAGAAAAATCTAATCTGACCCGAAAGCGTAAACACAATGATAGGAGAAAAAATCACAAGCCAACACACAAAAAACAAAATATTCCTGACGAATAGCCCGAACAAGGAACTCGACATTGTCAAACGCTCAAAACGCATTCCCTCCAGCCATTGAGCATAAATTGCGCTGCGATTATCACAAACAAAATACGCTCCCGCCTGATTCACTGCTAAAACAAATATTATTACACACAAAAAAATAAGAACACTCTTTACATTTTTCGTCTGTGCCCAAATAATTCCTAACGGAAAGATTATCATGAAAATCATTGGCTCGCGGATTGAACACACAAAACCAAAAGCTATTCCCGCTAATAATAATCGAACAATTAAGCCTTTATCAAAACCCGACCCCTTTTTTAGCTGCGATATTTGTTCCTTAAACGAATTTGACGTCAATATTAGCAAACAAACTAAAAATGCACACAGCGCATAAGTTTCCGTCATAACTGCTGATGCTGATATCGCTATCAACGGGCTGCTGACAAATATGCTTGTAGATACAATCGCAACATCTCTATTTGCCAATCGACATGCCAAAACATAAAACATCACAACATTTGCCATCGAAAATATTATTGTCGTCAACGAAAATACACGCCACGCTTCCATAACGGGAATATGCACAAACACATTAATCACATTCCAAATTCCCCCCAATAAAACTGCAAAAAGCCATCTTCCGCTCGCTAACGTTACAGGCGTAAATGTTATTCCCGCATACGTGTATAAATAGCTGTCCCAATCTGTCAAAAATCCCGCACAAAGCCATACGGCAAAGAGGCTTTGAATTATACAAAATAAAACAATTTCTCTTTTTGATGTTTTGCTCGTCTCACACATACCGAAATTTTACATCTATCCCGTTCGTTTATAAACAACTTTCTCCTCTCAAAATACTTGTATGCCAGCTACTCTCTTTTATAATAAAATAACACATAATTGCTCCGGTTTTACGAAAGGTAACGAGTATGAAAAAAACAATCGTTTTATTGATAAGCTCCGTTTGCATATCTATCTTCTCAACAGGCTGCTCTATGAAATATCGAATCTTCGAGATGGGAAAAGAAAGTGCTTTTCCTAAAAATGTATTCACCGAAGAGCTGAAATCTCTGACCGCACAACAATTCGCTGCTTATCCCTTACTGCAATACAGCTGCTATTTGCCGTTAGCCGACTTTGAAAAACAATGGCAACTCGAAGATTTTTATCTATCACGCCAACACGGACAAAACGGACGAGCAAAAATCTTTTATACCGATTCGCCAACCGCTACCGGCACAGGCGCAATGGGAATTTTCTTTGCTAAAACGGACGATTATATACTCACATTTAACACAATTATTCAAGATTGGCACGAATATAACATCCTCTTGCTTGCAATCTTCTGTAATCAAAATTCCCAAAACATCGCTATTGAACTTATAGACAGGTCGGGAAAAACATTCACTCGAAAATATCAACTAAAAAGAAAATGGAATAAACTTTCTGTCGATTTAATAGCTGCTAAAGAAAAAATAGATATCGAACACATCGCAAAAATCAATTTCATTTTCTATCAAATAGGCCAAACTCAGTTATATATCGATGATATTATCATTGCAAATCACCTGCAGCTTTTAATGGGACAAATCGGCGGAAAACCGGGAACGATGTTTCTCGCTAAAGCGGGAAAACGCCTTAGAGTAGGCGTTAATAAACGTTTCGAACTTGTCTTTGCAGACGGTAAAATTGCTGCTTGGTACGACCTGACAACCGATACACATCGAATCAACAATCTTGTTCCGCCTAGCGGAATGGGCCCTTACGTTTATCAAATAACTTCCGACAAAAGATTTATTCCTTTACCTGCCGACAACACTCTGCTTAGCGTGCACACATCGATTTTGAGTCTTAATCCGCAACATGTCAGAATAATATCCGAGATATATTTCGGTTCGACAATTTCAGGACGAAAAGCGGAGCAAACGATTACGTACGATATAAACACAGAAGGCACGATAAAGTTAGAAGTTTGCACCGTCAGCGGAAGCAGTCAACTCGGACTCGCTTTCAACGTAGATAGCCAGCAAGGTTTTGACGGAATAATCGGAAAAATCAGAAACCCCGCAGGGCCTCCTGATAGCGGCATCGAATATTGTCTATTTCGAAGAATGGGCAAACAACAAGGTGCAGACATATTGATTACCTTCAAGCCTTTCAGAAAAATAACTGATTCGATAAAATGCAGATTAATAACACAAACAAAAAGCAAAAATTCCAAAAATTCGAAAATTTCTGCAATATTAATAAGTGCCGCTGAAACCGGAGGCAGCTGTATGAAAGGAATGCTAAAAATTTGGCCAATCGACATCGATAATCTTTCTAATGCAGAGAGATATGTAAGAAAATTCTTCACGGGAGGCATCGATTTTTCTTCCACTAAACGCAAAACAAATAAAACAAAAACTTCATGGAATCCCGGTTGGCCAACAAAACTGGAACATAAAAATCCTAAAAAGCCATTATAGCCAATAAAATATAATTATCCCCGCTTAAAAGCTAAAAGCAAAGCCCTTTAATAATTAATAGCTTAAACCTATTAATGTCAGGTATATTATTTTCCGATGATAGAGTAAATGTAATTTCATAAACTTATGGGTCATTCTTCAGCGAAATTGTTTTTAAAGTATTTTTATATAGCGATGAACAACTGTATGATAAGTAATATTAATAATACTAAAACAAAAAGAGGTAAGATATTATAAATTAAATTTATGGTAAAATGTTTTTTTAAATTTTGTTAAAAAATGAATTGCTTTTTATCTTGCTGTGAATATAATAACAGCTATCAGACATTGTGAAAACTGTAACAGTTGTTTGTGAGTCTATTAAAAGGAAGGATATTATGATAACGAAACATTTGATAGCTGCTCTGTTCATCTCAATCACAGCAACGGCAACTTTTGCGAACAGACAAATTGACGCCCAAAAAATTATGAAAAGAGCAAATTATATCGCTCATTATCAGGGCAACGATTTTCGGGCGGATGCAAATCTTACAATTACAATGCTGAATAACCCGAATCGCAAAATGCAGATGAAATTCGTTCTGCTTCGACGAGACGAACAGCCAACCAATAAAGATATAAGTAAAAATCCGGAATGGGGAAAAAATCCCGAATTGTGCTGCAAAGGACAAGGATATTATATCGATTTTCCAATTTCCTCAAACGTAAAATCAATGATTTTTACGTTCTGTCAGTGCTTCGAGAAAAAGGATACTCACTGGATTTATATGCCATGCCTCGATTTGGTAAAAAGAATGTGTTTACTCACAAGACGAACTCCTTTTCTTGGCACCGATTTGTTTTATGAAGACATTGGCGGGCGAAATATAAATATAGATAGACACGAAATTATTGCTGTTACCGATAAATTCTATAAACTCAAAAGCGTTCCAAAAGATTCGAATTCTGCTGAATTTTCCTATTATATAACATGGATACATAAAAAAACATTCATTCCCGTTAAAATCGAATATTTTGACAAAACAGGAAAAAAATATCGCGAATATTCTACACTTGAAGTCCGTAAAGTACAAGGATATGACACAATTACAAAATTACAAATAATCGATTTTAATAAAGGGAGCAAGACGGTTCTCTCATTCAAAAATATCAAGTATAATACCGGCATACCTCAAAATCTCTTTACGGAACGATATTTGAGGAATTCTCCGACAAAATATCTAAGATAACGGGAAAACAGGATTTTTATAGCTAACCCGCATTTCTCACACATGTTGAATTTAACTGATTTTTTGGCTATGACAGGCAAGGCCTGTTCTTGCTTGCGACGGGAGACGCTGCGACGGCGAAAATCATTCCCCGCGCCCCTTGCGGGGTTCTCGCGCTGCGCTCGTTGCATTTGCTTCATTCGCAATGACAAGCGTAACTCATTCTGCTTGCAGCTGCGGAAAGCGCTTGTTTGATGCGATTATTGAGGATAGGCTTGTCGCTGACGAAGCTTCGTCAGCGACAAGCCTATCAGCTCTTAAATTCTCCCGCGCAAATATGACATCTTTTTGCGTCTTTCGAAAACGATAATCTATTCGCGGGCACAGCCCGTTCTCGCTCGCGACGAAGGACGTTGCGATAACGAAAATCATTCCCCGCGAATAAGCTTAAAAACAAAATGAATCACATTTCGCGGGCACAGCCCGTTCTCGCTCGCGACGAAAGATGCAGCGACAGCGAAAATCATTCCCCGCGAATAAGCTTAAAAACAAAATGAATCACATTTCGCGGGCACAGCCCGTTCTCGCGC
>CAZKNI010000387.1:0-3760 GCA_964554055.1 uncultured Phycisphaerae bacterium
GAGTCCGCCAGCTTGAGCTATAAGATGTGAGATAGGCGAGCCAATAGGTGCGAAAAAGTTTCCGGGGCGATTTACAGCTCCGGTTACCGTAATTACTCTGTGAGTCAAAGGCCTATTTCTATCGACGGCGTTAGCTAAAGAAGCTGCTGTTGCAACATTCATAACAATGACTCCAACATCAAGCGGCAATCCGCCCGTAGGGACAGCTCGTTTAAGAGTTGTCCAAATAAGTTGGCGTTCTCCGCCCATCGGATATTTTGTCATGCAAACAACAACTTCTATATCGTTAATATTTGAGGATGCTCGTTGCATTGCCTCAATAGCTTGAGGCTTATTGTCCTCAATCGCAATGATTCCCCGTTTAGCGTTTACAGCTCGCATTGCGAGTTTAAAGCCTCTCACAATAGCTTGCGAGCCTTCTCTCATAAGTCTGTCGTCTGCTGTCAAGAAAGGCTCACATTCACATCCGTTGAGGATAAAAGTATCTATTTGTGTATCGGGTTTAACCTTTAATTTGACATGTGTCGGAAATGTTGCCCCGCCCATGCCGACAATGCCCGCTTCAGCAGCTGAATTTACAATTTCATCAGGCTCAATATCTGCGATATCACGAGCATTCTCAGAAACCGAAAGATATTCTTTCAATAAAGTTTCCGATTGTTCGTCGCAGCTGGGTTCGACAGTGATAGGAATCGCCTGAACCCTTTGTCCGGAAGCTACGAGTGTTGTCGTAAATGCTCCGATTTTTCCCTTTACGCTCGAATGAATAGCTGATGATACAAATCCGCCAGGCTCTGCGAGTTTATCAAAAATTTCAACTTCATCGCGAACTTTAACGATTGGCTGAGCGGGAGCGCCTATATGTTGATGAAGCGGAATGAGCACTTGAGCGGGAGGAGCTATTGCAACAATCGCTGACTCCGAAGAAAATGATTTATAATCATTCGGGTGAACGCCTCTCTCAAATACTTTTTTACCGCTAATGGCCGATTTTATTTTCTCCGTTATCATTTATTGTCAACCTTATTATAAACTTCGCTGTTAATATTCCTATTATTAATCCTGCTATTACGCTCGCGAGTATAATAGCAAAGCTGGGTTTGTCATAATAAATGTAAACAATATTCCCTGATATTGCGCCAAAAATCAAGGGCATAACAAAAACGACAAAAGAGCAAAACATCAATCGAAATCCATGCAGAGTATATTTGCTATCTTTGTATAAATTACAACTGCTACAAAGAGTGCAATTATGCTCCGATTTCTTTTCCTTATTATCCATAATTTTCAATATGTTAATAAAAATGCGAGCTTATCAAAACCCAATATCTCACGCAACAAATTTTTGCCTTGCTTTTTGAATTTCTTTAATTTTGTTTGTTTGTGTTTCGGCATTATAATCAATTCGGAAATTGGAAATTGTTATATATATCTTTATAGTTGACTGTAACATTCCATTGTGTAGAATTAGCATATTATATAATAATTCCGCATACAAACAATAATATATAAAAACGTTTGTAATAATACATTAATACGGAGAGTCGATATGTCTAAAGTACATTGTTTTTTGATTTGTTTGTTTATAGCTATTTTTAGTGTTGTCGGTTTTGCAATTCCCAAACCTTCTCCCGTGCCGGTATCTTGGCAGCTTGATATAAAGTTTCAAGACGTAAAGCGCATCCGTGTAAATATTCCTGGCGAAGGTGAAAAAACGTTTTGGTATATGATTTACACAATTACAAATAATACAGGCAAGGATGTTGTATTTCATCCCGATTTCGAGCTTGTAACGGATACGTTACAAGTTATTCCGGCACAGATACATGTAGCTCCCGAAGTGTTCAGTGCTATAAAAGCTAAATATAAAGCTACATATCCTTGGCTTGAACATCCGCTTAAAATTATCGGCAAAATATTGCAGGGAAAAGATAATGCTCGTGATTCGGTGGCTATTTGGCCTGATTTTGACCCGAAGGCGAGTAGATTTGATATATATATAGGCGGGCTTTCAGGCGAAATAATAGCTGTTCCTAATCCTCTTTTTATAAATAACAAGAATAATTCCCAAAAGATGCCGGCATATTTCGTATTGCAAAAAACAATGACGATACATTATTCATTGCCGGCCGATTCCGCCAATCGTGAAAAAGTAGGTGCTTCGAGGACAGGTCAGCCGGATATTGAATGGGTAATGAGATAAAGCAGTATAACTGAGAGGCTTAAAGTTAGAAAAATGACATAATTTTTACGGAGAATTTATTATGCTTTCGGATATGGTTAAGAAAGGCTTTGAGCGTGCTCCGCATCGAAGTTTGTTGAAAGCATGCGGGCTTAAAGACAAAGATTTTGATAAACCTTTTATAGCGGTTGCGAACAGTTTTTGTGAAATTGTTCCCGGACATGTACATCTGAATAAGGTATCCGAAATCGTTAAACAAGCAATTCGTGATGCGGGAGGAGTCCCTATCGAATTTAATACGATAGCTATTTGTGACGGTGTCGCGATGGGACACGGCGGAATGAGATATAGCTTAGCTTCTCGAGAGCTTATTGCCGATTGTGTCGAATCTATGTTAAAAGCGCACTGTTTTGACGGAATGATATGCATACCTAATTGCGATAAAATCATTCCGGGAATGCTTATGGCGACAGTCAGATGTAATATTCCGACAATTTTCGTTTCGGGCGGTCCTATGAAAGCTGGCAAGTTGCCCGACGGAACAACCGTTGATTTGATAAGCGTCTTCGAAGGTATCGGCAAATATAAAGTCGGAGAGATAAACGAAGATAAACTTAAAGAAATAGAAGATAATGCATGCCCGACGTGCGGGTCATGTAGCGGAATGTTTACAGCTAACAGTATGAATTGTTTGTCCGAAGCACTCGGCATTGCGTTGCCCGGGAACGGAACGATATTAGCAGGTTCGATTGATGAGCTTAATCCCAAGCGCGTCGAATTATTTAAAGCTGCGGGGAAGCGTATTGTCGAGCTTGTTAAAGAGGATATTAAGCCTCGCGATATAATAACTCCTGCGAGTATATCGAATGCATTCGCGCTCGATATGGCGATGGGGGGCTCGACAAATACGATTTTGCATACGCTTGCAATTGCGAATGAAGCGGAAATTGATTTCAATCTTGATAAGATAAACGATATTTCGGTCAAAACACCTAATATCTGTAAAGTGTCGCCATCGAGTCAATATCATATTGAAGATGTAGATAGGGCTGGCGGAATATCAGCTATTCTCAAAGAATTGATGAAAGTTGACGGGTTAATAGACAGTAATTGCCTGACAGTAACAGGAAAAACAATAGCTGAAAATATATCGTCCGCTGATATTAAAGATTCTCAGGTTATTCGTACGATTGAGGAAGCATACAGTAAAGAAGGCGGATTGTTTATACTCAAGGGTAATCTCGCTCCCGATGGCGGAGTTGTAAAGACAGCGGGTGTTGACAAGAGTATGCTTGTGCATAAAGGTCCCGCTGTTATTTTTGATTCTCAAGAAGAAGCTTGCGAAGGCATTCTTTCCGGAAAAGTCAAAGCAGGTGACGTTGTTGTCATTCGATATGAAGGTCCGAGGGGCGGACCCGGAATGCAAGAGATGCTTTCGCCGACGAGTTATATAATGGGGCAGGGCCTAGGCGATAAAGTTGCCTTGATAACAGACGGACGTTTTAGCGGAGGCACGCGAGGTGCATGTATAGGACATATTTGTCCGGAGGCAGCGCAGGGCGGGCCTATAGGATTGCT
>CAZKNI010000388.1:0-8076 GCA_964554055.1 uncultured Phycisphaerae bacterium
TTAAAAAGCCCGTGATTGATAAAATCACGGGCTTTTCATTATTTGCAGCTTATTAATATCTTTTGCTTCTGATTTCTGTAGAAAATAGCTGACGTGTGCGAGATATTGCGCCATAGCACAAGAACAGGCTGAAGAGATTTCGGATTTCGGATTGTGGATTGCGAATTGAGAAGAAGAGAGATTGCCAAGCCCTAAAACTTCAAGATTAAGAGTTCGTTTCGGAAAGCTAAAATTTTCAGGATTCAGGCTTTTGTTTTTGGTGTGAAATGCTTTTCGGTTTTAGGGCTTGACAGGACCGGAAGAGAAAGAAGAGATTGATGATTGTTGATTGATGATTTGAGATTGCCGCGCTTCGCCTGTCAGCTTGGCTCGCAATGACGTTGTTCAGCTTCGTACAAGCTTTTGACATTGAAGTTTTAGGGCTTGACGGGCCCGGAAGAGATTGCTGGAAAACAATTTTGTTTACATTTCGATTTTCGCGTAAACGAATATTTATTACACTATTTCAACGATACCGTGTACCTTAAGCTCAGGAATGTTGATTGTAACTGACTGATTCTCATACGAAAAACTAACTTTAATATCGTCGGGCAGATATTTTATCGATGCGGGTTTATCCTGCTGCATTACCTTAACAGTAATATTCGTTATCGCAGGGAGAGCTTCGATTATAGGCTGGCGATCATGAGTCATTATTCCCGACCCACGATTCAATAAATTGATAAGTAATTTTCCATCTTTCCAGCGAAGAATAACCTCAAGCCAGCTAGGTCCTTCAACCCGCACGCGCCAATCAATATTCATCGAATCGATGATTTTTTTCAGATATTGTTTTACTAAAGGATAATGGCCATGAAAATAATCTTCAAAAATTGGCCCATAAATAGCGGTTATTGCACCTTTACCTATTTTTCGCCTCGTTGCAACAGGTTTATTCGTAGCGTTATGAGCAACTTCCTGCCCACTGAGAAAACAAGTCAATACCTGTGTATGCTCATTGGGTAATACACATGTCCATTCGCCCGCAACGGAAGCTGCTTTACCATTTACCGGCAGATATATTTTTTCTATTCTGTATTCCTCATCAGGTTTAGCCCCTACCAATTCGGGATAATCTCGTGCAAGATGCGCACCGCTCATCAATACTTGACCTCCTTGCTCTGCAAATTCTCTCAGCAGGTCAATAAGCTGATTACTCAGACGCGTCTGTTCGGGTACAATTATCAACTTGTAGCTACCAATTTTTTTAGCTGCACCCGCTTCCGTAAGGATATCCGTAGATATCTGATTTTGCAACATTGCGTGAAGTGCACCTTCGATAGGCTCAGCAGAATTGCCAAGATTAAATAGCGGCTCATTATGAGCATAATAATGTGAAGGAAGATGCAAAATAGCAGCTTCCGAAGCAGACGTCGTTTTGAAACAAACATCTTTGCGTTCGCGGCAGAAATCCGCTATTTCAGCAATCAAATCCTGATGCCAATCGGTAAGCCAACCTGTCCGCTGGGGAACATTGTAAAGCATAATCGCACCGCCAAGTGCAACGACTTCGGAAACTTCCTGTTTAAGATGAATCGCAGTTTTTATCGTCCAGGGATATTTCTCATTTGCCATCATATCGCCGCTTTTGCAAAACAGCCAACACATAAGGTCCCAGCTCATATCTCTGCAGTCAATTACTCTACCTTCGACCGCAGCCCGGTCTGCACCCCATATCCAGCTGTAATCGCCACTGATATAATCTATCGACGCTTCAACGGAATCAGGCTGACGAAGGGTGTACATCCAGTTGCTACAAATCAAACAATTTGGTTTGCGCTTATGCACCGCATCTGCATATTTCGTTACATATTCGACAAAAATCCGACGTTGGAATGCAAGCCAATCATCCCAATGTTCATCTGTTTTGCTACGCGGAATATTCTTTATTCCTGTGCGTCGGATAAATTCTCTTTGGCATCTATCACACCAGCAGGGCTGAGCCGCCCAGTTTTCACCGTCGACCCAAAAACCGTCAACATCATATTTATCTATTACCTCTATCATCTGCGGAATCATAAGCTCATCGACATAAGCAGATAATCTACAAGTATAATTCGAGTCAGGTTTTCCCCGCTCATCTACCCTCGCCCAGTCGGGATGTAATTCTATCGCACGAGTATCAAACACCCCCGAATAATGCATTCCCAACTTGATGCCAAGCTCTTTGGTCACATCACGAACAACTCGGAGCATGTCCTTTACCAGACCGGGAGATGTTGAACCGACCTGCGTCGGCCAAGATGTATAACCCGGATGCCCCTTGCAATCCCATTGAATCCAGTCGGGCTTGACACGTAATAAGCGCTCTTTGATATGTTCATGGGATATATCTTTACCAAGACTCGTATCATTCGCCTTAGCATGTAAATCATAATGAATACCGAAAAATACATCTTCATGCCAATTTCGCGACTCAGCCATCGTTTTTCCCTCACAGTTAAAGTTTGACGTATTATCCACCGGAAGCTAAACAAATCAAGAGATATTCCAAAAATTTTACTCTAAAAGATGGCATATCATATCGCACATTATCCTATTGCCAAATCCAGCATCCCGCAAAGCAAAAAGTTAGACATTTTATGCTTCACGCAAACAAGCAGCTAATCACAATTTCGCATGACACCTTTTGTCAAGTGAACGGATAAATAAAGCTTTCAGCAGATGAGAGATAAACACAACTTTTTCTATGTGTCAAAAGAAAACACGTCTATTTAGCTTATCATTCTTTGCAAGCGTCTTAAAGCATTGTCTTTCTCGTTCGGATTAAATTTTGCACGTAATAACACATCTTCCAAAAAAGCAATGTTATTATCGTAAAGCTGTCTATCCACCGGAAACGGATGTCCGTCTTTTCCTCCGTGAGCAAAGCTATATCTTGCAGGGTCAGAACGAGACACGGGCGTGTTATACAAAAGTTCAGCTATCAAGGCTAAAGAACGAATTGTCTTTGCCCCAACACCTTTTATCCCGAGCAATTCCTCGAAACTCTCAGGTTGATTTTCGTTTATCTTTCTCATAATCTTCCGTAAATTGTTAGCTTCAACAGGATTCAGTCTGATATCGTGATGGGCGGGAAAAAACAAATTTCCTTCGGTTACAAAATCATCTATTATCATTTCCGGTTTTTCTTTTGATATATCAACAACTCTTCTGCGAGCTTCAGCTGATTTCCGAGCAATCATATTCAAAACATTTTCAACACATTTGTCCGTTATAATGCCGGTATGAGGTTCATTTACGAAATTAACATTGATACTGTTTTCCGCAAACCAGTGATAGCGCCTGGCATAACGAGTATCCTCATTCATCCCCTGCTGAACGACAGCCCATCTGCCTGCATCATCGAAAAAGAAACAATGATGATATAATTGATATCCGTCTTGGACAGCGGACGAATCCACTTTAGCTGATATTTTGCTCGCATAAATCAACTTTGAGCCAACAGCTATCGCATTGTCAGATGCTATTCTGTCTATTTCTTCGGGAGTCTTTCTCGAAACGCTTCCCTTACCCCCCGCAACATGAATGCCAAGTGAGTTACCTCTTCTCTTATATGCTTCCTTTATAGCTCCGCATGTTACCGTTGTAAGCCCGCTCGAATGCCAATCGAATCCTAATACACATCCAAATGCCTGAAACCAAATCGGGTCAGCTAACCTATAAAGTAATTCTTCCGGGCTAAATTCAATGCTAATGAATTCACATAAAATACCCGCTAAACGTGTCATTCTCTTGAACAGCCACGCTGGCGCCTGCCCTCCGTGAAGGGGCAAATCCGCTTGTTTATGTCTAATCATAACATTTCAATTATAGCATGATTTTCATCTTGCAAAACACATTTAACGCAAATTTTCCGTGCGCATCCAATACGCCAAATAACCGTAACCGGCAAACTATTTATACTTGCACGAAAAAGTTAACGTAATCATCTACATACAAAAGAATTACATCACACAAAACAAATTGTCTATCATAAAGAAAATATTGCCTAAAAATTCCTTGACAATGCTATAAGACTTATAGATAATGATTATATGTAAAGGGGAGTATCGGAAAGAGAGAAGAGAGAGGTTTTTTGTGAAGGGAGAGAGGAGAGCACGTGAGCCTTAGAAAGGAAGGCTTGACTTGTAGTTCGAAAATTCAGGAAGGGATTGTAGTTGAGTTTGCACCTGCGAGAATATCAAAAATTATGCCATTCCTTGCTGAAAGGGGATATTGTTTTACCCATATTTCCACCGTAGAGCAATTTCTTGAAGCTATAACGCAACTAAAACCTAAAATCACAATATTAGCAAGCTCTATCTCTTCATATCCGAAAGAAAAGTTTAAAACCGATCTCGACATAGCCAAGCTTGTCAACAAAAAATATCCGGAATGCAAATTATTATTTATTATCAATAGCAAAATTGATATCGATACGTGCATCCAGGCAATTGACGTAGGAGTTTGCCACTTCGTCAGCATAGACGACCCTAATTTTGAAGATATTCTCGAAGAACAAGTTCGAAAAATCATAACATCTTCAAACAATAAACAAACACCTAAAAATCCAAATATTAGAGAAATTACAGATCAAACTGGCATTGCAACCCAATCATCAGCTATGCTCGAACTTTTGGCACGGGCAAGAAAGGCTGCCAGTATTTGCGATGTTCCAATAATAATCGAAGGAGAATCGGGAACAGGAAAACAATTGCTTGCAGAAGCTATCCACAAAATGGATCCCAAACGGAAAACAGGTCCTTTCCTGTCAATAAATTGCGCATCGATAACCGGAACATTAGCAGAAAGTGCACTGTTTGGACATAAAAAAGGAGCGTTCACCGGAGCTACCGAAGATAGGCTGGGATATTTTAGAAGTGCCAATGGCGGAACATTGCTGCTCGATGAAATATCCGAACTCGAGATGATGCTTCAGCCTAAACTTCTAAGAACTCTTCAGGAAAATAAAGTGTTGCCTGTCGGAGACGATAAAGAATATCCTATAGACGTTCGAATTATTGTAGCCTCCAATAAACCCCTTGCACAGGAAGTTGCGGAAAATCGATTCCGGTTAGATTTATATCAACGGCTAAATGTAATCAAGTTAACAATTCCGCCACTGCGCGAGCGAGTAGAAGACATTCCCCTGCTTGTTCATTACTTTATTAGAAAATACAAGCATTATTGTAAGGAGGAAATCAATTCGGTTGACCCCGCTGTCTATGCTGTTCTTAAACGTGCCGTAGGACAAGGAAACGTCAGAGAGCTGGAAAATATTATACGACAAACACTTGTTTTTAAAACGTCGGGAAAAATATTAGTCGTTTCCGACCTTCCGGAACATATTTTACGTCAAACAGGAAAAACTGAAACGCAATTTACAATGCCTGCTGAACTCAGAGATTATCTGATTCGCCAATTAAGTAAAAATCATCAACTGAAATTGTCCGAAATGATAAAAGGGTTCGAAGCTTCTGTTTTAACAACAGCTATCAATGATTTGGAACTCCGGGGAACAAAGTTAGCACAAAAGTTAGGTTTGAATCGACGCACCTTGTATAATAAACTCAAACGGCATCAGCTACTCGATTAGATTGTTATGCCAAACTTACAAATCTCAAAGCCTATTTCTCGTTTTTTCTCTTGCAATATTCGAAATTAAACATCTGTCTAATATGTTCGCGGACAGTCAATTTTTTATCACCGAAAACTCTCATGAAATACGCTACTAAAAGCATCACAAAAGCGCCAATAACGTCCGATAAATCTTAGCGAATATTAATCAAGCCAAAGTTGGCAAATACCGATAAATAATATAGCAAGATATTTCGCACAAGACGGAAATATTGCGCAACATCCTGACAAGTAAAGGATTGGATTAATTATGTCTGACAATAAAAAATTATCGGGTGTATTGGGAGTTATCATCGCACGAGCGGGAAGCACCGGCTTGCCCGGCAAAAATAAAAGGATGTTGCTTGGCAAACCTGTTATAGCGTATACGATAGAAGCTGCCCTTAAATCGGAAACATTAGATGCAATAATTGTTACGAGTGATGATGCCGATGTCCGAGAAATAGCAAATGGATATGAAGGCGTTTGGGTAACAGGAAGGCCAGCTGAACTGGCAACGGACACAGCTCCGGTAGATGCAGCTGCCCGTTTCGGATGTGAACGAGCAGAAGAGCTTTACGGATTTCATGCAAATATTATTGTATTGTTATACGGAAATATTCCGATTCGCCCCGACGGACTGATAGATTTAGCTGTCAATGAATTGATTACGAAAGGTGGCGATTCGGTTCAGACATATAGCCCGGTCGGAAAATTTCATCCCGACTGGATGATAACACTTGAAGAAGGACGAGTTAAACTTAATTGTCCGAATCACCCTTATCGCAGGCAAGACCTTAGGCCTATGTTTATTCCAAACGGTGCTGTTTTGGCAATTAAGCGAGAGTCTCTTTATCGCAAGCCAGAACACGAAAAAGATTTTCACGCCTTTTTAGGAAAAGACAGAAGAGGCGTTGTTCATCCGGAATCGGAGCTTATCGTTGATATAGATACGATGAAAGATTTGTATATAGCGGAAGGGATTCTGCGTATGTTGAAGGAGCAGGAGTCAGATGTATCAAGGCAAGGCAAAACTGTTTTGGTCTAATACTCCGACTGTTCGTTTAGGTCAGAGAGAAATAGGCCCGGGCAAAGATATTTATATCATAGCGGAAGCAGGAGTTAATCATAACGGCAATATAGACATGGCGTTTCAGCTTGTAGATATAGCAAAACGAGCTGGCGCAGACGCTGTTAAGTTTCAGGTATTTACAGCTGACAATCTTGTTACGGGCAATGCGCCGACGGCAAATTATCAAGCTGAAAAAGGACATGGCAATCAAAAACAAATGCTGCGCGAATTGGAACTGACTCGTGAAGAGTTTTTCGACGTATTCGAATATTGTCGTGATGCCGAAATAGAATTTCTTGCAACGCCATTCAGCATCGCTGACCTTGAGTTTTTATTAGAGCTTGGAGTTTCGTCTATCAAGATAGCATCTCCCGATATTATCAATGTACCCTTATTGGAACACGTAATTAGTTCGAAATTACCGGCAATCGTTTCGAGCGGAGCATCTGTAAATGATGAAATAAGTAACCTTGTCGATATGTTTGCGGACAAAGCTGCGCTGTCCCGATTAATTCTATTACACTGTATAAGCTCATATCCTACGAAACTTGCCGACACTAATCTTTCGGTAATTGGCAATCTTGCCAGACAATATCCTGTTCCCGTCGGATTTTCTGATCATACAGCTGAATGGATAACGGGAGCTCTCGCCGTTGCAGCGGGTGCCGTTGTGCTCGAAAAACATTTTACGATAAATAGAAGCTTACCCGGGCCTGATCATTCCTTTTCGCTCGAGGAATCTCAATTGCGTCAATACATCATAGCTGCTCGCGAATCGCAGCAAGCTATGGGACGCCCGCAAAGAAATCTTTTAGACTGTGAAAAAGAAGTAAGGAATATTGCGCGAGGAAGCGTTGTTTCTGTTGTTGATATTCCTGCCGGTACGATAATAATGCCTTCAATGATAGCTATCAAAAGACCCGCAGGAGGAATCGAGCCTGCGAGAATAAAACAGGTCATCGGGACGATAGCGATTGTAGATATTCCAGCTGACAGTCAAATCGATTGGCAGATGCTTAAGCCGTTTGCAGAAGAACGTCCTGTTTCCGTATCGGAATTTCAAACGCAGCAAGAATCTTAATCTGCTAATTTCTTTGCGTTTTGTTTCGTTTCACATTTCGTGCGAAGTTCTCGCGATTTGTTTATTCGTTTCATTTTTTCGCGGAACGGCAGCTTTTCGCAAATGTATAATACAAATAAAATTATTTTTCCGACAACGTAAGGAGCGTTTGGCACGTTCGCTCAATATATTTTAAAATATTCGCATATACTCTAATATGCAAAATGTAATCAGTAAACGTTGACAGCATTGCGTCGCGAATCAGCGACAGCGAAAATGCTTATTTGATGCGATTATAAAGAATAGG
>CAZKNI010000389.1:0-3828 GCA_964554055.1 uncultured Phycisphaerae bacterium
CAAGATATTCAGCTACACCGTCAGACGAAGGCTTCATCGCCTCTTCACCCTCATGCCAATTAGCGGGACACACCTCGCCATATTTCTCGAAATGCTGCAATGCATCAATCATACGAATCGCCTCATCAACGCTTCTTCCAAGCGGCAAATCGTTTATCACGCAATGCCTGATAATGCCATCTTTATCTATCAAAAACAGTCCGCGCAACGCCACCGATTCTTCAAACAATACACCATAAGAACGCGAAATATTTTTCGTAATGTCAGCTACAAGAGGATATTGAATCTGACCTATTCCGCCCTTGTCCACAGGCGTGTTTTTCCATGCAAAATGAGAATATTCCGAATCGACGGAAACACCTATCACTTCAACATTACGCTTTTTAAACTCATCGAGCTTCTTGTCAAATGCGATAATTTCCGTCGGACATACAAACGTAAAATCAAGAGGATAAAAGAACAACACAACATACTTGCCTTTATAATCCGAAAGTTTCAAATCCTTAATTGAGTTATCTCCCATAACAGCTTTCGCACAAAAATCCGGCGCTTGTTTCGTTACTAATGTACACATATCGCAAACCTCCATACACAATAAAATAAATGTTTCAATTAACTATAAACAAGCTTGTTTACCAATTTTCTCCCAATATCTCAAAATACGCTTGAGGATGGGCACACGCAGGACACGCTTGAGGAGCTTCCGTCCCTTCGTGAACATACCCGCAATTTCGACATCGCCATTTTACAGCATTTTCACGTTTAAATACTCTATCAGATTCGATATTAGCTGCTAATTCCTTATATCGTTTCTCGTGCTGTTTCTCCGCAATAGCTATTTTTTCAAAAATCACAGCAACACTTTCAAACCCTTCTTCGCGAGCAACTTTTGCAAACTCCGGATACATCTGCGTATGTTCATAATTCTCTCCCTTAGCTGCCGATTTGAGATTTTCCAAAGTCGAACCGATAACGCCCGCAGGAAAAGCAGCTGTTATCTCGACCTCGCCGCCCTCTAACAACTTAAACAATCTTTTAGCATGTTCCTTTTCTTGCTCTGCTGTTTCCGCAAATATATCGCTTATTTGAACATATCCTTCCTTTTTCGCTTTACTTGCAAAATACGTATAACGATTTCTCGCTTGTGATTCACCCGCAAAAGCTGTCAAAATATTTTTTTCCGTTTTTGTCCCTTTAAGTTCCGTCATCGCAATTACCCTTTCCAAATGTAAACAACAATTGACATCTAAACTTAAACTTCACTCGTTTTCATTGCTACTCTCCGATATCTCGATAACCTTATATCCAAGAGAGCTTATCATAGCGCGCACATCATCTTCATCAAAATTATCAGACACAATAATCGCTTGCGACTTTTGCAAATCAACTTGCACATCATCAACCCCATCCAATTCAAGGAGTCCCTTACGAACGGATTCGGCACAATGGCTACACGTCATACCCTCAATCTTCAGTTTAATAACTTTATCTCCAACGTCAAGACGCAATTTGTGAGTTCTATTCTTATTAACAAAATATGCCCCGACAAGCACACCCAATAAAACAATCGCTGACACCGATTTGATAATAGAACCCGGCATCCAGATATTCACGCTGCCCGGCGATGTATGTGCAACCTGAAATATATAATCAAGCAACATTCCGCCTGCCATTGCAAGCACAGCAACAGTCAACAAATAAATTATCGTCGTCGCTTTACCCAACGTCTTCCAAATAACCGCAACGGTAGCTGCATTCGTCGCAGGACCCGTCATCAAAAAAGCAAAAGCAGCTCCGGGCGATACACCCTTCCCTATCAATACAGCTGCCACTGGAACAGATGCCGTCGCACAAACATAAACAGGCAACCCCAACAACATCATAACAAACATAGCGGACAATCCGCCACCTAAAAAACCTGCAAAATAATCATCCGGAACAATCGCTGATATTACACCCGCAACAAAAATACCTATCAAGAGCGCGCCTGCTATATCTGCTGGCAACGTAACAAAAGCATATTTAAACATCCTATAAATTTTGCTCAAAAATCCGCCCGTTTTTTCATCGAGATTACAGCTTTTATCGCTATAACCTTTTTTGTCCTCTTTTATATTGCCTTCTTTGCTACGAGCGATAGATTGTTTATCAATCCCCTTATTAAACATATCAACGAGTGCCCCTCCGAAAAGTCCGCTAAACAGTGCCGCTATAGGCCTAAATATCGCAAAGACCCCTCCAAGCAGACTGTATGTAACTAAAATACTGTCAACTCCGGTTTGAGGCGTCGATAACAAAAATGCCGATGTCGCACCTTTACTTGCACCGTGTTTACGAAGAGAAGCCGCCACGGGAATCACTCCACACGAACAAAGAGGCAACGGAATTCCAAATAAAGTCGCTTTGAGTATCGGAGATATTCCCTCACCCGAAAGATGCTTTTCGATGAGTTCGGGACGAATCGCCACTGACAATATTCCTGCGACTAAAAATCCGAACAGTAAAAACGGAGACATATCACCCAACACCGACCAGCTTTCAACTAAAATTTTGTGCATTACTTCAAACATTAATTAAATCGCCTCAAGCAAACATTTAACTTCTTCGCCTTTATTTCTCCGCCTACATTCCGATACACTCCCTATCGACATATCATCTCTTATTCCGAATCGTGTCAAAACAAAATCATATCTGACAGGGTCTTCCGGACAAATTTTTCGAAACGACTCTGTAATCTCAAGCGCTGTATTCATATCCGCCTGTTTACGATGTGTAAGCCCCAGCGTTAAACTAATTGTATGCATATGAGTATCGAGAGGCACGATTAATCTTTCCGGAGAAACGTTTTTCCATATTCCCAAATCAACTTCATCATCTCGTATCATCCATCGAAGAAACAAATTCAACCGTTTATTCGCTGATTTACTTTCAGGCATCGGAAGCAAGCTGCTTCTCTTATGAGAAAACTCAGCGGACAATTCCGAAATAAATCGCTTTTGAGCACATACAATATCATTCGTTTCTTTCATTCCTTCCGAAAAGCACTTTTTGAGGCTTCCGTATTCCTTGATAATCCTCTTTATTCCCAACAACAGCTCAGCGATTTCTCGGCCAACTGTAAATCTGTGCTTAAAATCAGCGAAAATACGAAAAAACTCATCATTAGAGCTGTTTATAATAAACCTTACTGGACTATTAATTCGTTCGAGTACAATTGATATGCTATTTAATATTTGTTGAACTCGCCCATAAGCAAGCGACGATGCTATAAGCCCCACTATTTCTTTATCGCAAGAATTATCATAATCATAAACAAACTGAAGCGGATCAGGGCTAACATATTCACGCTTATTATACTTTCTATATAAAGCTTCAAGCTTGTCTTTCGTTATTTTCATCAACGATGCCCTTTATCAAAGTTCCTATATATACAATTGCATTGCGTATCTTATATAAAAATACACGGATGAAACCGAAAGTCAAGCTTTTTTGTAATTTTTTTTACATAATATTCATTACGAATAACAATAGGCTATCTTTTCGCAGGCATCGCCACAAATTTATCTCTATCGTCAATAAGTAACTTCTCCGCCCACCATTCAGCGGGCAATTCATACCAAAGAAGATTTTTTGTGCTCATTATGCTCGCAGCAACACCGGCAGCTTCTCCTAACGCCATCATCGTTCTGCTCAATCTACAGCTTGACGCTGCTATATGTGAAAATCCTGCACATCTGCCTGCTACTAGTAAATTTTCATATCCTCTCGGGATAAGGCAACGAAACGGTATCCCGTAAGGCTCTCTAAGCCAACCGGACAATCTCCCCT
>CAZKNI010000390.1:0-9946 GCA_964554055.1 uncultured Phycisphaerae bacterium
AAATTAAAGGCGAGAAGGAAAGTTCCTTTCAGTTTGGAAATAAAGCTGTTTAATGCACATTTATATGCAATGTATTGGAAATGAAAGATGTCGGAGATTGAATGGCTTAAGTTTTCGATTTAGGGAGATTCAAATGAAGCTTGAAGGAAAAACGGTGATTGTAACTGGCTCAGGTAGCGGAATAGGAAGGGCATTAGCTGTTGAATTTGCAAAAAATCAAGCAAAAGTTGTATGCTGCGGAAGACGTAAAGAACGGCTTGACGAAACTGTTGCGCTTATTGAGCAGGCAGGAGGGACGGGGCTTGCAATTGCTACGGATATAACTCAAAAACATCAGGTTCAAAATCTTGTTTCGATAACGCTTGAAAAGTTTGATTCTATCGATGTGTTATTCAATAATGCAGGGAGTTTTCAGTCTATTGCAGGGGTGCATGAAGCTGACCCTGATATTTGGTGGAGAGATGTTACGGTGAATCTTTATGGGAGCTTTCTTATGATTCGTTATGTTCTGCCTTGTATGCTTGAACGTAATGAGGGCATCATAATAAATATGAATGGAGGCAGGCCTGTCGGCGGAAGCGGATATGCGTGCGGAAAGGCTGGATTGATGGAGCTGACCCGTATATTGTGCGAGGAATTGAAAATATTGAAAAGCGACGTAATGATTTTTGGAGCGGGTCCGGGTCT
Organism: uncultured Phycisphaerae bacterium; assembly: GCA_964554055.1. Lineage (GTDB taxonomy): Bacteria > Planctomycetota > Phycisphaerae > JAAYCJ01 > JAAYCJ01 > S014-18. Next base: position 688 of record CAZKNI010000390.1, read on the forward strand.
TGTTAAAACGGAGATGACACAATTGCAGGCTGATACGGAAGCTGGGAGAAAGTGGATACCTTCGACAAAGGAGGCTTTTGAAACCGGTAAAACTCGTCAGCCCGAAGAAATTGCTGTGGCAACGATTAAATTGATATCAATAGCAAAGCCTTCATTAAGCGGCAAATATTATAGCGCTAATACGGATTTTGAGGAGTTTCAGAAAGAACAGAATTGACGGAGAGATATGATGGGGCGTAAAGCGGTTGTTTTTTCCAAGGAGCTGTCCAAATTTCATCTGTTACAAGCAAGCGATTTTTACGGAGATATAATATCGGAGAATATTCGCTTTATTCTCAGCCGATACGGAATGTGTAAAGATTGGCCTTGGATAGATACGAAATATAATCTTATTATGCGATGCAACTTTTCCGATGACGATGTAATCAAAGGCAAATCGACGATATATAGCTGGATTCAGGGAAGAGGCCTTGAAGCTATTTCGGAGATTCTTCGTAAATCCGGCCAATTAAGATTGTCGTTGTCGAGAGAGGAAATTTTACAGGCGCACGAGCTTCTTAGGGCTTTGTTTGAGAGAATGTATCGAGTGTGGAAGCAAAATAATAGGCATTTTTCGTTTATGATGTCGCCAGACGGGTATCCTATTAAGCTTAGCGGAGTAGCAGCTAACGGGAATGTCAGCGTTGAAAAGCTTGCAATAGAAGAAAAAGCCAAATATACAATATCGGATATTTTCTGTGCGAAGGGATTACTCTCGACGGCATTATATCTGAACGAAAACGGGATAGCAGATGAGATAACTGAATATTGTAAGCAAATCTATCAGTCAGCTTTTGATTCGGAAATTGAGAATGACCAGTATTTCTTTGATTCGGCTAATCCCGCTATTCCGCGAGCGGGAAAAATATCTCATGCGCCTTTTATGTTATTGATTGGCATGATGTGTCTGTTGGCTGAGTATACGGATATGCCTGACGTAGAGGAAATGGGTTTGAAGCTTGTCAATCACGTTATCGAACATCACGTTAATATAAACGGCAAATGGGAGTATTTAAGGGATTACGATTTCGTTGAAGCGATAGACGCGAATGGCCAACCTTATACACAAGATGGACAGATTCTTTCGGATTCCGGCCATGCTTTGGAGTTTGTAGGTTTATCGATGAAATTGTTTAATATCCTGAAAAAGCGATACAGTTTTTCGGGAATTGATGTGTCGCCGTTTCAAAAAATAGAAGAAGTGCTCGCAAATGTTTTTTTCAATAGCTTTCGAAACGGGTTTGTCGAAAAGTTCGGCGGAATATGCAAGTCGTTCGACCTTGTTGCCAGGGAAATTGTCAATTCAGAAATGCCTTGGTGGGCATTGCCCGAAACGATGAGAGCGGCAGTTTTTCTCTGGGAAGCGAATCCTAAACTCGATAGCAAATGTGTTATAGCTGACAACGAAAATGATGCTGAAATTGTAGGATGTGAGGCGTTGTCATCGAGTAAATATATCGAAATTTTCTCTGCATGCCATAATGCATTTGTAGAAAATTATATTGTGGAAGATTTTTATCTGTTAGCGATTCAATCGCGAAATGGCGAAGGAAACATATCCGATAAAATTCCCGCTATTCCGGATATTGACCCTTGTTATCATACGTGTTTGAGTTTGCTTGATTGTATGTGTGTAATTCGTGCGAAATTAGCTTAGGATAAGTTTAACGCCTGCGTAAAGCATCAAGCAGCAAAATGTTCCTCGAACAATATTGCGAGGCAGAAGATATGTGAGTTTTGCTCCCAAATATCCTCCGATGATGCTCGTAGGAACAACGATAGCAGCTAATTTTAATGCAGCGGATGCTCCTCCTATATTTGCAGGTATTGTCAAATTTTTGTAAATCGCTCCGAAAATCGAAATACACATTATTGTTGTCGCAGAGTTTGCAATTGCGCGCGGAAGTGGCATTTTAAGAAAGACCTGTTGAAGCGGAACGCATAACGAGCCTCCTCCTATTCCAAGAAGCCCCGCTAAAAACCCCATTGGGAAGCCTACAACTCCAAAGGAGAGTATCGGACTAATTTTTTGTGCATCGTCGTTTGTTATGTCTTGAAGACGATTCTTTCGTATGATTCTATATAAATTGTAGCTTAAAACATATAACAGAAACAGGCCTAATAAATGTTTTAGATGTGTGGCGCCCGTTCCCATGAAAATTGGCAGATTCGAACAGGCTACGCCTATGAATATTCCTATGAAAGCAGCAGGTATTATCCATTTTACAATAGGCCAAAGTATCATTTGTTTTTTGAAATGTGAAATAGTGGCAGGAAAAGCAACGAAGAAATTCATAATCATTGCAGCAGCTTGATATATATGCTGATATTCGGGGGGATGCCGGTGCGCAAATACGATGGCAAGCGTAGGAAGCATAATGACGCTTCCTCCTATTCCCAATAATCCTCCTGCAAGTCCCGAAGCGAGTCCGACAATGGCGAGAAATATTATATCGGTCATGATGCTGCTAATCCCCGTATTTGTTTAAGCATTTGTGTTTTTAGTTCTTCTCTATCGATTTGATTATCATATCGACGAGGGAGCTTGTTTTGCTCTATCATAACGATAGAGTCGGGAGTTGCTTCTTCGATGAGCCCCGCGACGCCTCCAGCTGTTATTCTTGCCTGCATTAATGCGAGAAGCTCCGAACGTCTTTCTTCGGGTACATCGGAAGATACAATAGCTATTATTGATAGAATATTTCTATTTTGATTGTCTGTTACGGTTGTCGCGATACAATCAGTTAAAAAGGGAAATGTTGCAAGTAAGGGTTGTTCTATGTTTGTCGGCCAAATTATTTTTCCATTGATAAATAAAGCGTCTTCCGCTCGTCCTTTGATTTGATAACAGGGTGTATCCCAAAACATGATTTTGCATGCGAGGTCTGATGTTTCGAGCCAAGCTTTGTTCCACAACTTAAGTTCCGTTCCTGTCCAATATCCGCACGAGACAGTGTAGCCCCGAATGTGAATTAATCCGACCTGCTCTGTTGACGTAAAAGCTGATTGTATTTTTTCGTCGGACATTAGCTTGATGTTGCAGAAGCGAAATTCTTCGCCTACGATATCATCCCTCAATGAAAGCTCGTAGAATCTATTGCACAGTCCCGGGGCAGGGCCTAAAATATATCCTCCGGTTTCCGCTGTTCCGTAACATTGCAGAAGTGGAATATCAAATGTTTCGTAAAATCTCAATCCCGCTCTACGTGGCAGATAATTGCCGCTTATAATAGCATATTTCAATGTAGATTTTCTATAATATGCGGAATCGGAATTTTCCGATGATAATGCTTCTATAAGACGGGGCATAATTCGAGCTGTATTAATGTTATTTTTTTCAATGATATGCCAGAAATTGTTAGCTTCTATGTTGTCGCATAAGATAACAGTTCCGCCTGTGAGCAAGACAGCTAATACAGGAATCAGGCCGTAACAGCTGTCGATTTCTCCCGCTAGAAGAAATCTCGTTTGGGGAGAAAATTTAAATCTTTCCGCTACAGCTAACATATTGGCATATATTGAACGAGTCGTATAGAAAAAGCCTACAGGCTTGTGATGATGGCCCGGAGAATAGATAAGGGTTGCCGGTTTGTTCCACATATCTTCGTTATAATTAATATTTGTAAGTTTTTTATATTTATGTTTAGCTGATACCGATAAATTTTTTGAAGCTAATATGTTTTTTCCGACAGAAATAATTTCGATGTTTTCATGATTTTCTCGGATTTCATTGACCGTGTCTATCAATAAGTCGGACATTTCTTCAAAAGCAGGAATTATTATTGCTCTGACGTTACTGTTGAAAAGTTTATAAAATTGTATTGTTTTAGGGGTACGAAGCAAATCTATTATTGTAAATTCCTTATTTGCAAGAAGAGTGGCGATAATAGTTTTGATTGTTGTAATATGTGAGCCGCTTACGATTCCGAAACGTTCGAAAGGAAGGGTTTTTAATTGTTCTGCCAAAATAAGGCAGTGGCGTAACAGTTCGCTCCAGTTACATTTTAATAACAATGAATTATTGTGAAGATGAGAAATTATCGCTGGTCGAGAAGGTTTTATTCTTGCCCAGTGCTCGATAAAGCTCAAAGGATTGTGCCAAGGTAGAGAACATTTTATATATCTTCCATCTTTCGTACACCTAAATAATTGCCTCTCTTTAGACATCAATCCGCATCCTGAATAATATAATCAAGTGATTACAATCTCACTTGGAAAATTCAGTTTATCTTGTTCATATAAAAATATCAAGAAACATATATATCATATCTTATATCGTGAATGGATAAGGCAATTTTTTGTATATCGGCAAAGGCGTTTTATATTCCGGTTGTGTACGAGTTATGATTGCTATTCGTTCGAATTGATTTTTTTATGAAATTCGCCGATTAGCTTTTTTGTAATTGTTCCGACGCATCCGTTGCCTATAATTCTGCCATCTATTTTTGTTACCGGTATTATTTCAGCTGCTGTTCCCGTGAGGAAACATTCGTCAGCAGTATAAAGCGAATATCGCGTAAGGTTTTCTTCTTTGACTGTAATGTTCTGCTTTTTTGCCAATGATATGACGACGTCGCGAGTAATTCCCTTTAATATTCCCGCCTCAGGCGGAGGCGTAAATAATATTTCGTTATTTACAATAAATATATTATCTCCGGTACATTCCGAAACAAATCCCTGATGATTTAGCATTATTGCTTCAGGTACGCCAGCATCGAGAGCTTCTATTTTGCCTAAAATATTGTTTAAATAATTGAGCGATTTTATGCGAGGAGAGACGGCATTGGGATGATTGCGCACCGTTGAGCATGTAATCACTTCCATTCCTTTTTCGTACAGTTCAGCTGGATATAATTCTATATCATCCGTAATGATAATAACTTGCGGGTCGGAAGTTTTCATCGGTGATAGCCCGAGAGTTCCTATTCCCCTCGTTATAATTACGCGAATATAGGCATCGGTGAGCTTATTTGCGTTCAAGGTTTACCGTATTGCATCAATCATCTGCGATTGTGAAATAGGAATTGTAAGCCTGATAGCTTTGGCTGAATCGTAAAGTCGTTTTATATGTGCGTTAACTTCGAAAATTTTGTTATTATAGCACCTTATTCCTTCAAATACGCCGTCGCCATATAATAATCCGTGATCGAAGACACTTATTTTAGCTTGTTCTTTCTCAAGAAGTTTGCCGTTGATATAAACTAACAATCCCATAAAAAAGCTCCCAATACATCGTACTGATTATAAGTTTACCGGTATAAAATTTGATGGCAAGGAAAAACATAAATTTGCTTTTTGTGCTTAAGCGGATGAAAAAACATCGGTAAAATACAATTTTGTCGGGTATAATATGGATTTGAATATTCGCAGAGTTAAAGGTGTATAACAAAATATAGTTTTTCGTGTTGCAAATGTGCTTGTAGCCTTTTTTTGTTATAAGCTGTAACTGTTCGAGAAGGAAGATATTGGAAAGCGAAAATAATCGACAGGTTGTATTTAGGGATATTTGGTCTCGCCCGGGCGAGTGGGCGAGGCAACGTGCGTATATATTTCTTGCTATCAATCTTTGCATTTATGCTTCTCTGAGCGTATTTTTGTTTTGGATGAGACAGGCGAGATTTTTTGATTTTTCTCTGACGAGTTATCTTTCTACGGTTCATCAGACAATAATGGATTTTCTTGCATTTCCTATTAACATAGCAGAAGCTCCCGTTCTTATTCCGGTTTTAGGTATGGTGATGGCAGCTCTCATTGCAACGCCTGTTTTGGTTTCTCAGTTGTATGGATTTCGCTTTTCACTTTTATTTGTCGTATGTGTGTTGATATTTGCCCATTTACCGGTATTGAGTTTTTTCTTATTGATTTGCAGTTTTATCGCAGCTACAAGCAAGCGTAAGTTTCCGTTTAAATTTGGTGTTGCTCTGTTGAGTTTGATTCCGATAGCTTTGTATTTTTATGTAGCGACAAGAGGGGCCAATTTGCTCGAATTCAGGCCTGTAGATCCGACTCTTTTGTATGCTCCGTGGGTTTTTGCAATGGTCGCAGCCGCTGCTATCGCGGGTAGCGTATTGCTGGTGGCAGCTCTTTTGAAATATAGACCTGGCGGGATACTTATTAGTATGATTCCCTTTTTCGTTATACCGGTAATTTTGTTTGATAGATATATAGGTTCCGATTTGCTTGAATTTCGTATTCTTGCGTATCAGTTTATTCCCGGCAAGAGTATGATTTTTACTCCGGTTGATATATCCGGAATGGTTTTTGAGTCTACATTAAAACAGTGGCGACGATATAGGATAAGGAATTTGCAGACAATTATAGATATTGCGCGGTTTGAATTTCCGTTTATGGCGCATCAGGTGCTTCAGCGAGATCAAGAAAAGGTTATGGATGTTTGCGGGGTATTTTTGCGGAAATATCCTTCCAGCAGGTATGTTCCGAATGCACTTTATATACTCGGTCTTGCAAATGATATGAGATTTGATTATTCCGTTCTCGATAAGAAGTGGCTAGTCGAATATCATACGGATTTTGTCTGCAAACGTAGCAGAGATGTATGGCAGAATCTTGTTGAGAAATATCCCGAAAGTATATATGCTCAGCCAGCTCGTTTAAGGCTTGCGATACTCTTAATAAGAGATAAACATATAATACAAGCTAAGAAATATTTGGAAGAAGTGCTTGAGTGGAATAAGCGTTTAGCTCATAGGACAACAACGAGGCCAATTAGAGGAATAACATCTTTTAGACAGTTATTAGCTAAGCCCGTGCAGATTGATATTCCTCAGGTTAATCTCGATAAAATATCGGTTGTTGCGCGAAGATTGCTCGAACTCATAGAACATAATGCAGATGACCCTCAATATCAGGCTGAACCTATAGCTGAGATGCTGAAGCTTGATAAGACCCATCCGAAATATCGGGATCATTTACTTGAACTTGCGATTAAATATGCTAATTCGAAGTTGCATGATAATTTGCTTGTAGAGTATGCTTTGCAGGAAAAGGACCCTTTTTCCAAAAGGAAGCTCCTTGTCAGATATACGGATATGTTCAAACAAACAGATGCGGGTGCTCAGGCATTGTATGAGTTAGCTAAGCTGGAGCAGTCTCTCGGATTAGTGAATATGGACAAACAATCGTATGAGTCGGCGAGAAAACATTATAAGTTGTTAATTTTAAGGTTTCCCAAATCAGTTTTCGCCAATCTTGCCCGGCAAAGATTAAAGCGTCTCGGAAATATGGCTGAGATAATATATGAATAGCGTCAATGTGTGTATTTCTTTTAGTTCTGTCCTTATCTCTTTAATTTCCTTTACGGTTCTGTATAATATCAGGTGTTTACTTTGTATCTTTGCAGTACGATGTTTTGGAGTATGATTTGTCGATGGAAACAGATAATATACATTTATTGACGTTCGAGCCTATTTACAAAGAGCGTATTTGGGGAGGCAGAAATCTGGAACGATTGTTTGGCAGGGCTTTGCCTGAAAATGTGCTCATAGGGGAATCGTGGGAGTTGGCAGATTTGCCCGAAGATAAGTCCGTAATAAATGTCGGGCCTGCAAAGGGGAAAAATATAGCGGAACTTGTTCGTCAGTGGGGCATATCTTTGCTTGGAGATGCAAAGCTCGATGGCGGACAATTTCCTCTGCTTATCAAATTGCTTGATGCGAATGACATTCTTTCGGTACAAGTACATCCGGATTATCAGTCAGCTAAAGAATTTGGTGGGAATGTGCGTGCCAAATATGAAGCTTGGTACGTTGTCGATGCTCAGCCAGATGCATTTATATATCGAGGATTTAAAGAAGGTGTTACGTTGGAAGATGTTCAATCGGCTCTTGAAGATAATCGACTTGCGGAGATTATGATAAAGTTGCCGGCGAAAAAAGGAGATTTCTTCTATCTTCCGGGTGGGACGGTTCATGCGCTTGGCAAGGGTCTTGTTGTCGCTGAAGTTCAGACTCCTTCCGATACGACATTTCGTCTATATGATTGGGGACGCATCGACAAAAAAACAGGTAAGCCTCGCGAGCTACATATTGAACAGGCACTCAAGTCGATTAGATTTTACAGTCAGCAGGATTTTATGCAATCAACAGGCTTGAACGTCCTTGTTGATGCTCCTACGTTTCGTATTAGCAAGTATCAGGGTCAACCTGAAGATAGACTCGAAATTAAATCCGGTCAGGCATGTGTATGGATAATAATAGCGGGCAACGGATTAATAGAGGACAAAACGGTTTCTGTCTCGCTTGAAGCGGGAAAGACAATTCTCATACCGGCGGCACTCGAAGATGTGCGGGCAACGTTTCAAACGCATTATGAATATCTCGAAGTTACATTGACGGGGCAAAAATAGAGAAGATGAAAGATATTGTAAATAACTTTATGGAAGCACTCGAAAATATTGTGTAAAATATAAGTTTTGGTTTATTGTTTGATATTGAAAGGAAATAAATATGAACAAAAAACTTGTTTATGTATGCGCTACAGCTGTTGTTTGTATCTTCACGAGTTTGCTGATTCGCTCCGGTCAGGCAGCTGATAAGCCTTCGCCTGCGCCTACGAGAGTAGCTGTTGTCGATATGGTCAAAGTGTTCAATGATTATGAACGAACAAAAGAGATAAACAAAAGGCTTGCTCGTCGTCAGGAAGAACTGAAAGCGAAAAGAAAAGAACTTATCGACAAAATAGAAGCTGTAAAGGCGGAACTCGACAATTTTCAGCCCGACAGTAAAGATTATTATGAAAGGCAAAAAAAGTTATTCAAAATGTCTGTCGAATTAAAAAGCTATACGCAAGTTGCAACCGAAGATATCAAGCGAGAATTTCGTCTTATGACAGAAGATATATATAAGCAAATAGTTAATGCGGTGAAAGATGTTGCCGAATCAAGTGGATACGACCTTGTTTTATATCTTGATGCAGTTAAGATTCAAGGAGATAGCTTTCCTGCATTACTCGAAAAAATACGTCAGCGTAAAGTTATTTACAGCTCAAAACACATTGACATAACGCAGCATGTGCTTAATTACATTAATCAAAAATATAAGTTAAGCCACAAGAAATAACGAACTCGTAAGTAGAAAGTAACATAATAGCGGGTAAATAAAATAATACGAAATAATATTGTAGCAAATAGATGGAAGAGAAGGCATATACACTCGCAGAACTCGCGAGATTGCTATGTGGCAAACTCGCAGGGCCTGAAAAG
>CAZKNI010000391.1:0-3397 GCA_964554055.1 uncultured Phycisphaerae bacterium
TATTTGATGAGGAGAAGAAAAATGAGAAAGGTATTAACAATTCTGACAATTTTGGTTATCGCCCAAGTAGGCTTATCAAGTCAAACGTGGGTTGGAATAAGTGGCGGTTATTATCATGACCCTACGATGTGGGATGACAACGTTGTTCCGGATCAATCGAATTCTCAGCCCTGTTATCTTTACAATATGGACGGTACAGGTCCAAGTCTTATCGTTGACGGTGATAATTATAACATTTCCACGCTGAATATCGGAGATTGGTCGAATTCCAAAGGCCTTGCGTGGGTAAGAATAACAGGCGGTTCAGTTAGTGCCTCTTGGAGAGTTTATGTCTCTTACTCCGACCATTTAGCCTATCAAGGAGCAGGCGCCGCTATAGGAAGACTTGACATCGAAGGTGGTTATATCCACGGTTTGTCAGTCATTGGTGGAAACAATGACGCTGAAGTGAACATCTCCGGCGGTTATCTAGCAGGTTGGTGGATTGGCATCGGTGGTGTCGGTGGACAAGTCCCAAGTGGTAGTGGAAAGCCGGGTAATGGTACTGTTACCATCACCGGTGGATATATGAAGGCTGAAGGAAGTGGAACCGGAATGCTTTCAATTTATGACGGTAGCAAAATCCTTATCGGCGACAACGGTCAGCTTATCTGGGCAGGAAATCACATTACCGACGACCCTAATGCTGGCGACAATGCAATCAACGATTACATTACAGCTGGCAAGATACAAGCACTCGATGGATATACTCTTGAAGCTTGGTTTGATAACGGTCCAGGTGGTGATTGGGCTACTCACGTTCGTGCAGTTGCAATTCCTGAACCTGTAACATTGACCTTACTGCTACTGGGTAGTTTCGCTGGACTTCTCAGGCGAAAAAGCTAAACTGCATCGCGGATAATGAGAGAAGGTGTGGCAGGTGTTTTAAGCTTGAGTCGATGTCGAAGATATCTTTCTTCGACATCGACTCTCTCCGGCAGATACGTAAACACAAATGTGTCTATTACGCCTATTAGAAATGAGCAGGAATTACAATGAGTAACAAGTTACGCACAATTTTGCTACAAATAGCGGTTTTAATCGTCTGTCCGGTTTATATTTGTTACTGCCAAAATCCAAATCTTACATATTTCGGATATTATCACGGCGATATGGAATTTGACAAAAAAACGCATCATGGGTTCGTCGCAAATAATATCGATGATATGGGCAAACTCAACAATTGTAATGTTGTGATTTTCAGTGTTTGGCCCGGCTGGTATGTCGAAAATCCGGATAAATTCTACGAAAGGGTACAATTAGCGGCAAAATACAAGATGAAAGTATTGCTTAACGTGTATAGTGTATTCTTTCAGTGGAAAAAAGAGAAAATGCAGCCGGATTGGCAAAAGAGATGGGCTAATTACAAAAAACTGATTACACCTAAAATCACGGATAAGATTCTCGGATTTTATATCGATGAACCTAAACAGAGCGGCATCAAAGAATGTGATTTTCGCTTAGCTACGAAGCGCATCAGAAAAGATTTTCCCGATAAAGAACTAATTTCCGTTATAAGTGTTTTTGCGTTGAGGAATAATCTGCCAGCTTCCTATCTGGAATATTGCACGGGTCTCGGATTCGATTATTACGAAGGCTCGTGGAAAGAGCAGGATATAACACAAAATCCTCAAAAATCCTATTATGCATTATTCGAGAAATTTAAGACTAAAATAGCTCCGAAACAACATCTTTGGCTCATTCCGAAAGCATTTCGCAGAATAGATTTCGAGAGCAAAAATAAAGCTATCGACGACATAAAACATTGGTATAAACTCGCACAAAATGAGCTACGCGTAAAAGGGATATTGAATTTTTCATTTGCGTCTTATTGGGCTGAGTATAATCCGATAGGCGCACGTCAGCTGTTTGATGAAAATAACACTTATTACGATGAAAACCTTAAACGAGTGCATATTAACATAGGCAGAAAAATTATCTCTAAAAAATCAAAGCATTAATATTATTTTGCTTGTGAGACAAATTTGGAAAGGAGCAAGGTATGAAGCTATACAACAGTATGAGTGTTGTTATATGTTCTTTTGCATTTTTCTTCATTGCATCGTCGGCGGTATCTGCTCCGCCCGAAAATCCGAATCTTACAAATTTCGGATATTATCACGGCGATATGAACTTTAATCAGTCGGACGGTTCGGGATATGTTAGCGATAATCTGGACGCAATTGGCGGCTGGCATAATTCCAATGTAGTTAGCTTCTCGGTTTGGCCGCGATATTATTCAAGCCATCAGGATATATTACATCAACATTTACAAAAAGCTGCAAGCTACGGAATGAAGGTTTTACTGAACGTATATGGAATATTTTTCGATTACAACGATAGCGGCTCGCTCATGTCCGACTGGCAGAGCGCTTGGAATAATTATAAAAATGCTATCGCTGGCTATGAAGATAAAATATTAGGATTTTACATCGACGAACCTAAACAAAGCGGCGTAACCGAATCGGATTTTCATACTGTTACTCAGAAAATAAGACAAGATTATCCGGATAAGAAGATGATGTCGGTTATAAGCTATGATACTCTTATGGATAATACGGTAACATCTTCGTATCTTCAATATTGTACGGATGCGGGATTCGATTATTATTATGGCTCGTGGAATTGGTGGGATTATTGGAACGACCGCGAACATTATTATCCTTATCTGTTTGACAAATTCAAAACGGAAAAGGCGCCTACTCAGAATTTATGGGTCATCCCCAAAGTTTTTAAAGGTGCTATAGCTGATGACCCTAATCCGCCCAAAGACGACATTGAAAACTGGTACGATTTGGCGAAAGGCGAACAGCGGACAGTCGGAATGCTGAATTTCACATACGCTTCTTATTGGGACGGAAACGGCAATGCGATTGGCGCAGGTCAGCTATTTGACGAAACAAACGCAAATTATGACAGCGAATTGAAAGCTACTCATATATCGATAGGTCAAGAAGTCATACCTGAACCCGCAACAATATTAATTATGCTGCTCGCTGTTGTCAGCTTGAAAATAGGCAAAAGAGATTGTTGAATGAAGCGCTGAACGAAGTGAAATCTCATGACGTCTCGTTATTGTTAGCCTGTTCGCGGGGAACGTTTTTCATCGTTGCAGTGCCTCTCATCGCGAGCGAAAACGGGCTGAAGAGATTGATGATTTAAAATTGAGGATTGACTGAAGAGATTGCAGATTGCGGATTAAGAGGAAGAGATTGTTGATTGACAGGCAGAGCCTGTTTATGCGCTGCGTTTCGCTTCGCGAAACTTCGCGTCGTGAGGAAAGATAAAGAATTGATGATTTAAGATTGAGGACTGATTCGCATTGCAGCGTTACGCGCTCCAATAAAGTTGCTCATTG
>CAZKNI010000392.1:0-2611 GCA_964554055.1 uncultured Phycisphaerae bacterium
GTAACAGGGCCAATCCTATCAATCCTCACGCAATCCGGGCCATTTGAGTTAATGAAGTTTGCCAAGCAATTTGGCTTCATTCCGCTATCGTCAGGCTACGCAAGCAAATGTCAGCTATGCTATCATATTCGCCATTTCCTCTATCATAACAACAAATGCAGAAAATGGCTCAGCCCCTCGCAATGCTATCCGAATATTCAATTCGAATAATATCACGATTATCCGAATATTTTCACAAGCATTTTCGAGTCAACTCAAGGACATTTATTTGCTTTTTTAAAAAACATTGGCATTGCATAATATAATTTATATCGTCTATACCTCTCCGCTTCCGAAGGAACATTCTTGAGCGATAAAGCATACTTGATAACTTCCTCAACGATTTTTCAACAACACGCATATATCTGCCTCTGGAAGCTTATAACAGCCAAGAAATTTTTTCGTTTAAATTGCTCTTCTGCAAGAATAATATTTTTCTCTATTTGAGAAAACAATTTCTCAGCATTACGGAATTTAATCTCATTTCCTATCTCGCCATATACATCTTTTATTTTCCGATACTGATATTTTGCCGCTCGCAAAGATAAAGCTGCTATTTCCGCAGAAACATCTGAGTATTTCCTCTCAATCCGCCTAGCATATTTCTCATCGTCCGTAAATAAAATCGCCATCGATTGAGACATTACTGAAATATTCAATGTACTTGGCAAAACGAGACGCAATTTAGGCTCTACAATATCGTATGAGATATTAATGACACATTTTTTGCTTGCAACTTCCTTTGGCAATATAAGTTCCAGATTCTTTACATCAACACTGTCAACATAACACATAGAGTCAGAGCTATTTCTAAGCAGAAGCAAAAGATAATTATCCTTAAGCTTCCATAATTTTACAATTACACCTTTATCTTTCACATTTTGTAATTCAATTGGCACACCTATCGTTAAAAAGTCATTACAAATTTTCATCTCTCTTGCAAGCAAAGAAATTTCGCACATCGTCGCAGGATTTTCATTTCCGACAAGAGGGTCGTTCAATTGACAATAAGAATCGCATCCTATCGCGAAAAAGATGACACCTTTCACACCGGAACAAACAGCTGCATACGTCATCAATCTCAATTGTTCCGGCTCCGGATAAGGTCCCGTAGCATTACCGGACCTACCTTTAGGCGGAGACATTCCGAAATACTTGAACGCCCGTTTATCTGTAAACGCTTGAATAAAAGTCCATATCGGCCCATAATTTCTAACAGTAGAACAAAGCCAATCATAATATTCTTCTAACGAAAACACTTTGCCCGTTTTATAAATTTCCGTTTTGTCTTGCAACGAATTCCAACTAAGTTTATTGGCACTTGTCGGCATACCGGCAGGATAAAAATATTGCAATAAGATATCTAATTCAGGTTTAAATTTACTCGTAACAAATCGGGGAGTCCATGGCCAATGTTTGTGTCCTTTTTCACGTGGCCAAATATCTCCGACAACCGGATGTTGCGTATCACATTTCTTAATCGCATTGGAAATCTGCATTATCATAGGCAAATGAGCAATATTTCCGTCATCTATAATATCCCACGCTAATAATCCGGGATGTTCTTTATATTTCAAAACTTCATGAGAAATGATATCGGGATAAGAATTAGGCTTATACCTTTTCAAATGATGAAGCTCTTGAAAATATACAATCGCATAAAGGCCGTTAGACCAAACAGTATCCAACAAGCCACGATTAAGACACAAGGCATTCCATTTCTTGTCCTGCCCAGGCCTTATCAATACCGAATTTAATCCGAGACGCGACAACATTTCATAAGAATTGTTTTGTTCCGTCAAACACCATGCTGCTATCGGAAAGACAGGATTACCGTTTTTAAATATTACACCGTTACGGTGATAATCCCTGCTGAAAGAAACATTTGCCAACAAACTTATCAACAAAATCGAAATCCAATTCATTATATTTATTTTCGACATAATCTTAAATATTGGAAAACTTTATCCCGCTTAAAAACAACTGCTCTAAAAATTTACTCAATCATCCGATTACTCATACCCGAAAAACATCCTCCAACCTGCCCCGAAAAACAATTCCCTATTGACAACACTGAAATGATATATCAATCCTTCGGGCATATCTTCATAAAAAATCTCTCCGACATGTCCGTCCATATAGAGCACATTAAGTTTATTTTTATGGCGAAACTCCCACAATATAAGAGGATTATACGCGTTAAAAACAACATCCGCTTTAACATCGGTAAATCTTGCCGTTTTAGCAGGCTGAGACATTACAAACTTTCTCCTGTTATAAGGGTCTATTCCCGTACAGGGAACACAATAACTCGAGCCGTCAGACGGATCCGGATCCCATCCACACAAATAATTTATCCCGTAACTGTACGAAGCTGAATCATCCGGATTAGAATCACTGGGGCAAAACCAAGGATTCCCTTCACGTATTCCCATAACGCCCCCACTCCTTCCTTCTGCACGATGAATAAGATAATTTGCGTGATGATACCACCAGCCTACCGGCTCGACTCTAACCGGGATTTGCTTGTCAAAATCGTTCTCATATAACAGCGATATAACACCTAACCCCC
>CAZKNI010000393.1:0-2886 GCA_964554055.1 uncultured Phycisphaerae bacterium
ACTGACAAACAAATTGCCGAATTACAAAATGTTGCTGTTAAGGAAAGCGATTCAGGTGTTCGTAAGTCCGTAACACGAGTATTAGGAGCTGCAAATTTGAAGCCCGAAATAGCCAAAAAGGTCCTTTTGGCAAAAGAGGCATTTTGATTTATCCTGTTGAATTTATGATAATGTCCGATTTTGTTTGAAAGAAATGAAATTATGACGGAGCAGTGCCCCCCGGCCTGCTCCGTCAAGTGCTATGTGTTTGCATTACTGCGTCCGTGTCTTGTCGAAATATTAATCCAATAATCACATATTAGGCTTTCATCTATATTATCGCATACGACGATGACAGCCTTATGACACTGCAAATGAGGTTTTTTCAAGAAAATATAAATTTCGCAATAAATTTTATGACAATCCTGTTTTTTTCTTGACTTGATTTAGCGTTAAGTTTATATTATATAGTGTTGATTTAGCGTTAAGTCAGAGAGTCGAGATTATGGCAATTTCAAACAACAAAAATAAAGTCAAAACAATGCCAAAACTTGCAGATATCGCAAAAATGGCAGGCGTGTCTATCCCTACCGTCGCGAAAGCATTACACGGAACGGGGGGAGCAAACACAAGAGTAAGCGAAAAAACCGCAAAAAAGATAAAATCAATTGCAAGGCAAATGGGCTATCGTCCAAATCTTATTGCAAGACAATTAGCAGGGAAAAAAAGTCAAATTATAGGCGTTATCATAGACAGCTATGCTCCGCAGGTCGCATTTAATCGTTTGGCGGAAATGGAAAGACAAGCTGCTAAGCTGGGATATCGATTTATGGTAGGCCAATCGCACGGAGAACTCGATAGGATTTTGGAATATATCGAAGACTTTGATGCACGAGGCGTTGACGGAATTATATGTATATCTCACAATTATCCTGCGATAGCAGAACAAATTGATGAAGCAATTGCCAATACTGAGCTGAAGGCGCTGTTTATCGGTAGACCTGCAGATAAGTCAGCTAATTTCAGTTTTGTAGATATTGATATTGCTGACGGAATAATTCAAGCGATAAGTCATTTGGTAAATAGGGGCAAATCATCAATAGGAATAATTTTGCCCAAAAGCGAATACCCGAATATAACAGCTCGCTATAAAGGGTATATAGCGGGATTGAACAAAAATAAGCTCGAATATAACGAAGATTTGTTGGCAGATATTCCCGATACGTCTATTGTAAAAATTTCTTCCGAATTAATTAAGCCTGCAATCGAACGATTATTAGCTAAACAAGTGGACGCTATTATTTGCAGTAATGACAGAGTAGCGGTGCACGTTATTAAACTTCTCATGAAAATGGGGATACGCATTCCCGACCAAATAGCGATTGTGGGATATGATAATCTGGAGATATGCGAGATGATAACTCCCGAGCTTACTTCGATAGACCAAAATCCAAGAGAATTGGCAAGGCAAGCTATAGACATTTTGATAGAACAAATAGAGCGAAGCCCAACGAAACCGAGACATGTAACGATAAAGCCAAACTTGATAATAAGGGAAACAACGTGAAGAATTGCGAATTATTGATTGTTGTTTTGATGTTTTTGTTAATCATTGTCGCTTTTTAGATGAAAGGAGAAACGCGATGAAAAAGGTAATGTTGTTGATGTGTATTATCGGACTGTTTTGTGTATCGAATGTTTTTGGAACAACGGTAAAGGTTCTTGAAGACGGCTCGAACGCAGGTTACACGAGTGGAGGATGCGGTAACGGAACAAGCTCCGAATCTTCCGGCGGCATCTCGGGAGAAGGTAACTGGGTAAAATATTGGATGTATCGAGCAGGAAGCGAGCCAACTTATGCTATATGGACACATAAATATAGCTCGGTAGAAGATTGGTCTGCATATAAAAATGAAGCACTTGAGCATTGTTTTCAATTTGACAATACTTACGGAGACGGAGCAATTTTGAAAGTCTCCTTCAGTTTTCGCGGATATAACGGTGATATTGCAAACAATGATAAAAGGTATATCGAGCTTATCGTAGAGACTGCTGGCTTGCAATCTAATCACTGGTATAAAGCACATTTCG
This sequence comes from uncultured Phycisphaerae bacterium, assembly GCA_964554055.1. Taxonomy (GTDB): domain Bacteria; phylum Planctomycetota; class Phycisphaerae; order JAAYCJ01; family JAAYCJ01; genus S014-18. The sequence continues at coordinate 2,071 of CAZKNI010000393.1, forward strand.
ATTTTAACAACGGACAAGTAAACGGTTCGGGTAGCTATGTTATAGACTTATCGACAGGTCAGCAGGTAAGCGGTATAACCGTTCGTTCTAACAACACTTTTACCGATAGCGCATGGCAGCAGATATTCGAATGGTCTCCCTCGGTAGGATTGTCCAATCCGGGCACGGGGACAAGCTATATCGGTATGGATAATATTAAATGGTTGCCCGAGCCTGCGACGATTGGATTGTTTTCGATGGGATTAGGCTTGTTTCTAAAGAAACGATGATTGATGATTATCGTATGATATAGGTATGCTCGGGTGCAAAGAACATCTCTCTTTGTGCCCGAATTAAATCGATTTCGGAGATGGCGTTATGAAAAAGGGTTTTATCTCCGCAACAGCGGATTGTAATGATGCCTATAAGGTTAGGGGTAAAAAATTCAGCTATACTCTGATAGACGGTTTTACTTTAATCGAACTTTTGGTTGTTGTTGCGATAATAGCGGTTTTGGTTTCGATATTATTGCCTGCGCTGGGAGCAGCTCGTTCTAAAGCGAGGAGTGCAACGTGTATGAACAATCAGAGGCAGATAGGTATGGCGTTGCAAATGTATATTCAGGATAATGACGAACATTTGATTTTGCAAGAAGACCCCGATTACGGATATAATGCTTGGCGATGCAGGATAGCGGTATATATTCCCGGCAGCATAATCAAAGAAATTACATACTCAAACGGTAGCAAAGGTATGTTGCTTGGAAAAGTGTTCAATTGTCCCGAAAAAATTCCGTCAAAAACGTATTATCAATCGAAGCCTTATCCGATGGAAGGC
>CAZKNI010000394.1:0-7567 GCA_964554055.1 uncultured Phycisphaerae bacterium
TGTTTTAGCGCCATTCAAAATTTTAACAGCGCCCATAACAGATTCTTTATATATCAACAATATTTCTTGACCTACATATGCCCCGTCTTGAATTGCTTGAGTAGAACTGCTCGTATATACACCTGTATTTGTTGATAAATGGACAACTCTTGCATTATTATGCTGAATCGTAAAACCGTCCGATGTTATTTGTTGTGTAACAGCAGCTTTACGTTTTGTCTCATCGATTGTATTATCTGCAATCTTATCATTAGTTACAGCCTCATCCGCAAGCTTACTCGTTATTATCCCGCCATCTTTGACTTGCAGCTTGCTTGACGCATTCCGTTCAATTGTTACATCATCGACCTTATCGTTTATTTGCAATTGTGTAAAAAATTGTCCCATAAAAAACTCCCGTTATTTTTCGTTGACCGTTGACCGTAAACCGTCGACCGTTTCCGCTCACGCCGCGAAGTTTCGCGAAGCGAAACGCAGCGCAAAAACAGGCAATGCCTGTCAATCTTCAATCTCTTCTCTCGTCATTGCGAGCGAGTCAAACCCTAAAACCGAAGAACGCTGCATTTTGGGGCAAGCGCTTAATCCTGAAAATTTCAGCTCCTCAAAACAAACTCTTAATTTTGAAGTTTTAGGGCTTGGCAATCTCTTAAATCTCTTCTTCTCAATCCTCAATCCTCAATCATCAATCCTCAATCTCTTCTCAATCCGCAATTCGCAATCCACAATCCGCAATCTCTTCTAACTAAACGTTATCGCACTGCTCGCATATATCTTCCCGTCGATTTCGACATTCAGATAATACGTTGGCGTGCCCGTATCGGATATGTCAATAACAGCTTTGCCGGTGCTGTCCGTTATCACAAGCCAGCGTTTATCGCTTGTCTGAGTTTCGAGCACGGTTCCGCTCGTCCAGCTTGTCCCGCTATTCGGCCCCGTTACGCATTCCGCTGCATATTGGCTATCAGCGAGCCAAGCTCGAATCAGATAATTTCCAGCAAGATTATTTCCCTGAATATCCTGCACTTGAACGGTTACAGCTATCGTATCGGAGCTTTCCGCCCCGACGGAAATATCAATCTTCGGCATAGCATCTGCTATTTCGTCCGAAACTTCCGAGCTGCCGACGAGTCCAGCTACCGACCAGATATTACATTGCCGATAATCTACAATGTCATCATCGTCATAGCTTCCGTTAGCTGTCAATATTGTAGCAAGCCTTATATGCCGGGTTGACGACGCATCGGGAAACCCGCTTACATTAACAACAAGCGTTCCGTCAGCTAACAAATAAATATAATTCGTCGTATTATCGCTTAGCGCTCCGGATTCCGTACCGGAATATTCCCTAAGCTCTTTTCCGTCGAAGAATTTTCCGCTCTTTACGCCAAAAGTCAGACCCGTAATTTTGTAAACTCTCAACCCGCTTGCTACCGATACATTACGAACAAGACGATAAATACATTTAACAAAGCTAACATACCAGTCGAGACCTTCGCCTTTAACAGGATAATAAACTCCCGTTAATGAGTCTGTAACGCCGCTTAGATTTTCCAGATATGAATCGTTCGGAAATGCTTCTGACATGTTTTGTTCTCCTGAAAGTATAAAATATGAAATAAAAATCTACATTTCGATAAGCCGTTTTAAACATTAATAATTGGAAAGTTCCAATGTCCCGTTTGTCATACTCTCAAACAGTAATTGACGAGGCTGAACGGGCGCAGATATCACCAATATCGTTGTTTCCGTTATCGAACGTCCGCTTTGGCCGTATGTGTTATATAAATCTATCCCGAATGTATGAAGCCCGTCCGAATATTCTTCCCGCGTTGTCCATTGCATCACTTCGTTGTAATATCCGAATTCTCCCCTCCCGAATCTACCGAAACCGAATCCGCCATTAAGCGTTCCTCCCTGTGCCCATCCGAAGCTCCCATATCCGAAACGACCGTGAGCAAATCCTGCTTGCTCCCAGCTATGATGCCAAAGAGGTTCGTCTCCGCTTATACATTCGAGCGGATATAGCAAGAAACTCCCTTCGGTATGATACACATTAAAATATTTGGGCTTAATCCAGCTATGCTGCTTAATGAATTCGAGTTTTACACGAGCGGGCATGATATTGAATTTCCTCCTTATTACCTTTCGCTATCTATAAAACGTTCCAAGCGAATCGTAATATGATGAGTAAACTTTTCCACATCTTCCAATTTCACTTTGACTGCTGCTATTTCCCCACGAAGTCTGTCTTCCAACGCTCCCAGTTTTGCGGAAAACACTTCTTCGCTTATAGGCTGATTGTCAGAAAGATGAATTCGCCTATCAACCGAATGCCTGAAAAGCCAACCGCCAAACCCTATCACCAGTGCACAGCAGAGATATACAAGAACATAATCACTTTCCATCATGAGTTTCCTAACCTTTCCTACCAAATGTGATATATCGGGTTGTCCGCACTGTCAAACCCGTCAAACCAAATGTGAACAATATCGCCAACGGAATACATTCCGCTATATCCCGACCGTTCCGCAACGTTATATACTGTAATAATTTCGCTATCATCGCTATCATCGACAAACGTATTGCCCGCCGATGCTATTTGGCGACGCACTTTATACGTACCGTCGCCGTTGTCAGATGTTATTTTCCCCGCAAAACGCTCTTGAGAAAAAATGGCGGGACTCATCGGCGCAACGGGCATAATCGCTCCGGATGTTGTCATAACTCGTATCGTTTCTTCAAGCTCGGATACTTTACTTGCAATCAATCTCAGTTCAAACATTATCGCTTTTATCTCCGACGACAACAATTCTTCCATAATTAGCTTCTCCTCGTATAGGCTTTTAGAAATCAAAGCATTATACGTTGGATATGAATATTTTCCGTTAGCTTAACTTTCAGTAAATTCTTCATAAAATCATATTCCGCATATTCGAGCGCAAAACACGAATTAGACGGCAATTCGATTATTTCCGATGAGCTGATATTCACTCGCTTACTCTTGGCTATCAGCTCATTAAATTGATTTAATTCCCCCCTAATTGATAATTCCACGTTACGATATATTCTGCTTTTGTTCCGCCAATATTTTATAGCTCTCTCATTATTTATTTGTCTTACGTCAGAACAATACAACACGTTTTCGCAAACAAGTCCTGCCGTTTCTATCGCTTGACCCGAAAATCCTTCTTCCGGATATCGTTCGGAATATTCCGGTTCCGATTCATAATATCTGTAACGAATATACACTTCGCCGCATTGCGCCTTTCCTTTAATTAATCCGTTACGCCTATTAATTTTGCCACAATCGGGAACAGACAATATAGGCCATTTGGACACAATATATTTATTTTCTTTATCAATCATAAGCGTTTCGATAACCTGATACGAATATCCCCCCGAATCGTTAGGCTGTTTTTGCACCAGTTCTATCGGATAGCTTTCCAGCAAGTCGGATATTCCGCTATAACTGTAGCGCCTATATACCCAAAAACATTCGTCAGGCTCATCATTGTCAGGCTGAGAAAATCCCCCGTTTCTGATTCGCCAGTCCGATTCAAGCAAAGAGTTCCACGCAGGAGTTGCGCTCGCATATCCGATAGACACTTTTCGCGACGAGACTAATTTGACAGCGGAACATCGTTCCGACAAATCTGTTTTAATCCTATATTCAACAAGCTGTTTTTCCGAACTCCTGCTTACATTCAATTCATATATATCCAGCTCGTCAGCTGATTTTATATCCCAGCTGAGAGTTGCAGGGCTTATCGTCAAAACATAATTCCCAGCCGACAAGAGATTCTGCAAGACCGATTTCAGACTGCAATTTTCAAATCGAATGCTATCTATAGGCTCGTCCAGTTTGCTTAATTCTTCTTCGCTGTAAAATGCTTCGTTACCCGCTCCAAGACGAAGAATTTCGCTTTCATGCCTTTCAAGCAGTTCGGATATGATTTCACCCACGCTCGTGGATGAAAATTGAAGAATCGGTATTCCCGCATCATCTTTTGCAACGATGTAATCGCACCAGCCGAAAGCGCCAAGGGCAGATACATACTTGCCTCGCCCTCTCGACGTCGAAAAAACTTCTTCAGAGAGAATCCTGCCGTAAAATATAACATTATCATTTGATATTAACTTGACGAACGAACCGATTCCGGCTTTATTCATCAGCCGTTCGTCAAACAATACAAATTCGAATATGCCTGCTTCGTTAACTCCTTTTGCTATTCTAATAGCACAAGCATCTTTCGACATATTCGAAACTGCAATATTCGTATCTCCTATTTCAAGCCTATATTCACTCATTTAATCGATTCCGCTAATTTGTTCTTATTAACGCTATTAAACCTTTTGCCGTCTAAGTCCAATCCAAAAATTCAGGCTGAGATTCCGATTGAAACGTAACAATTACGCTGTCAGACCATCTTGCCGAATAAGGCCCTTCGGCAATCGGACGCTTCAATTCGACAAGCTTACTCAACCCGTAATCAACGGAAACAACGGATAAATCCGCATCTATTATCCACAAGCTACGCAATACCCCGTCCGCCCAATTTACAAGCTCGAAAATCCATCTTTCGAATTCGCGAAAATCCGCTACTTTTTTCCTTACTTGAAATTGCGGATATAGCTTTATTGCTATTGGCGTATTATCGAGAGAAACAATATGTTCCAGTCCTCCTTCGGACGATTTATTTGTATAACTCCCTTTCCAATAGCTTACGGGCATTATAAGCTCATCACCTATATCGCTTCCGCCAAATGTCAATTTATATTTCGTCATCGCAAATTTCCTCTTCTCGAATTCTTCCGAACCCGATTCAACGCTTGCACGCAAAATACGATATTTATTCCAGCTCGGAACGCTCTATAAGAAATGTTACAAGCAATTCGAGCAAAACGGCACGTTGACGAATCTTGTGCAAATCTTTGCGCCATTGCATCAAACGCCCGTCAGCGTCTCGCTCTATCTTATCCGGTGCCAGCGTTACCCTTCCCGTCCTGATTTTCACATCCAATACATCATCAAGACCAAAATCCGGCAATCCGGAATTTATCGCCCGTAACACACGATGCCTCAAATCAGTTATATTCTGCAAGTCAACAGAAGCAGCCCATACCGTAATCTGATATTCTTCCTGGGCTTTTATATACGCAGGCGAGTAATCCAGCTCGATATGTCCGCCTGTCTGGTCAACAATCAAAACGGGTTGATTTACATTCTCGGGCGGCATAGCTTCGATTTCGTCCGAACCGTAATGATAACGATTCGCTTTTGGAAAAACCTGAGTTATTGCTTCCGATTGCGGGCCTTCCTCAAGATAATACCAAATCCTATTCAGAATATTCGTCCATTGATTCATTTTGTCCTCATTGTTCTATAATCGTTTCATTTACAATCTTATAGCTTACTTTTATTTTCTTATCTCATGTCGGACTGCTACCAGTCCCAAGCATCGGACTGCAAATGAGACAACTGATCCGTAGGCTCCGTTTGATTTATACCCGTACCGAAATTGACTTTAACATCGGCACTCAATCCTGCTAGCATTGTCCCGCTCGCAAGCTCTTTAAGCTGAGAGATTGTTTGCGTATAGACCTTTTCAAACGGATTCACTTTATCTCGCATTCCACGCCACGCGGAGATATGAAACCCCGCTATTATTATTGTCCATTGCTTGATAAGCGATTGTAATCGTTCCGGAAGCTCGGAAAAACTTGACGAATCAAACGGAGCTGCATAGCCCGCTTGCTTGAGATAGCTATCTACAATAGCTTCTGCTGCTTCTATCGCTTTATCTATTGCTTCCTGTTCAGTTGAGCTAAGAACTCCGTCTCTGTCTTTGTCCGCCCAATCGGTAATGTTAGCTGACGAAAAAAAACTGTTCAAATCATCTGTATTAGCATATATAGGCATTTATCTCTCCAATTGTGAAAAAGAAATATCAGATTCCCTATATGTCGCTTGCACAGAGAAGATAGCGATTACGCCATCTTCTCTGTCAAGCTATTTTCCCCGCGATTAGACGAATGTCGTCCTTACGCAATATTGCCAATATCCGTATGCCAATGCGTATCGTGCACGAACGCCATACAAATATTTTTCTCGTTTAAAAGATTCCTCGCTGCCTTCGACTAATGCTGTAAATTCGAGAGGCTCTCTGTCCTGAAAAATAAATGGCCTAACTTCAACATCCGTGCGGCACAAATACCATTTATCGCTACTTGTCAAGCGAGGAAATACAATTACTTGCGCTTCACCGGATAAGATATTTGTCGAGCTTCCTAACATATCTGCTGTCAACGCCTGTTTGGCGCGATACCATAAAACACTCGGAACAAGCACAACGAGCTTGCCCAAATCGTTATTCATCGGCTCACCTTGATCGTCTTTATAGCTTAATAACGTCTCAACTGCTTGCTGATACGATTCGGCAAATTCGTCAGCTGTTACCGAAGACGGATTGGATGCGTCGAAACTCAAATCGTTTGATTGTGTCCCGCTGTCTCCGCTCTCGTGAGACGAGGAAAAGAATGTTACTCCGTCATAGCTTGTATATCCCGTTGACCCTCCGTTTTCGAGCATTGTTGCCAAGAGTTTGTCCGGATGTGTTGCCGCACGTCTGGCAAGCTCGCGAACTCTGACAACAATTTGTCCCAGCTGGTCGTCTGCCAATTCGTCTCTATCGACCTCTATCGTTGCCTCGTATTTGTTGTTTTCAACGCTATACGATTCGCTACGTAACCCTTTCGCCAATCTTCCGGAGCCCCATTCACGCATTTGAGGAACAGTGCCAAGCCAACGATAACTCTCGGACGAACTGTTAGACCGTACAACGGTCGCAAGCTCACGCCAAATAGGATTTACAGCCTTTAACGATGAGAAAAAATTTCCCTTTAATGCACTCGTTGTTAATCCTGTATCTATTACGGTTGCCATAAATAAATCTCCTTATATCAAAAAGCATACAATTATGTTTTCAATTAAATGCACTTTTTTCGACCTATCGTCGATATTCGATTTTCCGATTACGGTAACGGATAATATTCGAGACTCAATCCTCCGCCGACGCCGGCACTCGAAGAGGCAGCTGATACTTTTGCCCATATACGAGTTTCAGCTGATACCGATGTTCCTACAAGAGTGAGATTGCTCGGCGTCCCGTTACTCAAAGTTGTCAAATCAAAATGATCGACAAGCTCGTCAGGATCGGTATTGTCTGTCCCGACATCAAGATAGCCCGCATCGGGCTTGCTCTCGAACCAAACTTGAGCTTTGACAATAACGACTTTTGTCCCGAATGCGCCTACCGGATTAGATGTATCGGAACCCGTTTGCGATGCAAGAGGAACGGTAATTGTATGAGTTAATCTATGATGAGGGTCTATACGCACGATGATTTGCCCGCTTGCGGGTACATCAATTATTTTGCCGATATACGAGGCATTCGAGCCTGTTAACGTAAGCGTATTGTCATCGCTTGCGAAAACGGGACGACCTATATCTGTCTTAGCGGCGCCCGATAAAGAAAATTCAAAATCTCCTTGTGTGAAAATTATGACT